>NZ_JBFDVL010000012.1:0-37892 GCF_041008415.1 Staphylococcus cohnii species complex 1663 | reverse complement strand
TCAAGACCCGAAAGGGTCTTTTTGCATAAAAAGAATTTTAACAGAATGAGTTAAGTTCATGTATCAATATCATTAATTCATAAAGGCGTGATACTTTAAAACTATGGTTTTTAAGTGCACGCATTTTTTTATATTATTATGTTAAAATGTAGAAGATTACAACGTTATACTGTTTTATAAGGTAATGTTAATTTTATTATTTATATAGTGGAATTGTAATGAAACAAGAAATATTGAATTGAAAAGCGAGGATAAGCATGAGCAAATCGTTGTTACATAAATTGAAAGGACTATTAGCTGAAGAACCTATTTCATTACATGTACCTGGACATAAAAATATGACTATTGGGTACTTGAATCAATTGGATTTTAAAATGGATATGACAGAAATTACAGGACTTGATGACTTACATTCTCCTGAGTCAGTAATAGCTGAAAGCATGAAGAATGTTGATAAACACCCTGATTATGATGCTTATTATTTAGTGAATGGTACTACTTCAGGAATATTGTCAGTGATTCAAGCGTTTTCTTCAAAAAATGGTGAATATGCGATAGCGCGCAATGTACATAAGTCTGTATTTCATGCATTAGATTTAATAAAGGCAAAGGCACAATTATTAAAAATGGATATCAGTGACGCTACGAATCAATATCTAGGGCCTGACAAAACGTCATTATATGATCAAGTGAAAGATAGTAAACTAGCAGTGTTTACTTATCCTAATTATTATGGTGAATGTTTTGATATAAAAACTGTTACAGAACTTTTAAAAACTTTGAAAATACCAATGCTAATTGATGAAGCTCATGGTGCACATCTAGGATTTGAACATTTTCCAGAAACGGCATTGAACATGGGCGCGGATTATGTTGTGCAGTCATATCATAAAACACTGCCATCGCTAACGATGAGTTCAGTGATATTTATTCATAAAAAGGCACCTTGTCGAGAAGCAGTCATAAGATATTTATCCTATTTTCAATCTTCTAGTCCATCATATTTATTAATGAGTAGCCTAGAACTGGCACAAAAATTTTATGACGACTATCATAGCGAATACTTTTTTCAAAAGAGAGAACAATTGGTTCAACAATTGGAAAACAAAGGGTTCGAAATTGTTGAGGTTGATGACCCACTAAAACTAAATGTAAGATGCAGAGGGTATCATGGTTACGAATTACAATCATACTTTGAAGCACACCATATTTATGTTGAATTGGCTGATGACTTTCAAGTGTTAATGGTCTTGCCGTTGTGGCATGAAGGTGATCAATTCCCATTTGATGAATTACTATCAAGGATTGAAAAGGTTCAATTAGTAGAAAGACAGCACGATATAAATGTCAGCGTACCGTATAGAACGGGGAGTAGTATGTATTATGGTGGAGAAATACATAATGTGCGGAAAATAGACATTAAATATGCAGAAAATAAAATATTAGCTAATCACATTGTGCCGTATCCTCCTGGTATTCCAATAATGTTTAAAGGAGAAAAAATCACAGAAGATATGGTAAAATTAATGAATTATTGGTGTGAACAGCAACAAAGAGTAGAAGGAATAAAAAATTTTAAAATAGAAATTAAGGATGAATAAGATGTCAGCTTTTATAACTTTTGAGGGGCCAGAAGGTTCTGGAAAAACAACTGTAATACAACAAGTTGCAGAAAAACTCAAACATGAGTATAATATCGTACTTACAAGAGAGCCAGGAGGCGTGAAGACAGGAGAGCAAATAAGAGAAGTATTGTTAGAGGGAGAAGATATGGATGACCGTACTGAAGCATTATTATTTGCTGCATCAAGACGGGAACACCTCGTAGGTAAAGTTATTCCAGCATTAGATAATGATCATATTGTTCTATGTGATCGTTATATTGATAGTTCATTAGCATATCAAGGGTATGCAAGGGGTATAGGTATAGAAGAAGTTAAATCTATTAATGAATTTGCTATTAATGGATTATATCCAGACTTAACAATCTATCTAGATGTTAGTGTCGAAGTTGGTAGAGAGCGAATACTAAAAAATCAAAGAAATCAAAATCGATTAGATCAAGAAGATGTAAAATTTCATGAAAAAGTAGTTGAAGGTTATAAAAAGATTATTCATAATGAGTCTGAGCGCTTTATTGTAATTAATGCGGATCAAAGTATAGATAAAGTAGTGAATGCTACGTATGAATCTATCACCAATTATTTAGAAAAATTATGATATAATATTCAAAAGAGGTGTTTAGTATGAAAATGATTATAGCAATCGTACAAGATCAGGATAGTCAGGAACTTTCAGACAAACTTGTTAAACATAATTTTAGAGCGACAAAACTTGCAACAACAGGTGGATTTTTAAGAGCGGGCAATACAACTTTCTTATCAGGTGTAGAAGATAATCGTGTCGATGAAATGCTACAGGTTATTAATGATACTTGTGGAAATAGAGAACAACTTGTATCGCCGATTACCCCGATGGGTGGAAGTGCTGATTCATATATACCTTATCCAGTTGAAGTGGAAGTTGGCGGAGCAACGGTATTTGTTATGCCAGTAGAAGCTTTCCATCAATTCTAAAAACATGGTTGCTGTATATGGTAACTTTTCGACTTACATGTTGCTATTTGATTAGTTAATGCTAAATGTAATTCGTAAAGGCACTATGTATTAGCAGCCTTTTTATATAAAGGAGCAACATTAACATGGATGAACTAGAAAGACTGACAAAAGCATATCAATCTAATAAATTATCGCATGCATATTTATTTGAAGGTGACGATGGACAGACAATGCAACAAGTTGCGATTGATTTTTCTAAAATGATTTTATGTGGTGGAGAGGATCAATGTCAGTTAAAAGTAGAAACATTTAATCATCCAGATTTTATGTATGTGTCTTCTGAGGAAACAACAATTAAAAAAGATCAAATAGAGCAATTAGTGCATCATATGAATCAATTACCTATTGAAGGAAATTATAAAGTCTATATTATAGAATCCTTTGAAAAATTAACCATTCAAGGTGAAAATAGTATACTAAAATTTCTTGAAGAGCCTCCAGATAATACCATTGCCATTTTATTAACTACAAAACCAGAGCAAATTTTAGATACGATACACTCAAGATGCCAACATGTTTATTTTAAACCAATTAATAAATTGAATTTTATAGATAGATTAGTTGAGCGAGAAATCACTCGACCTGTTGCGGAATTGTTAAGTGCCTATACAACACAGATAGAGACTGCAGTTGCGTTAAACGAAGACTCAGATTTAATGGCTTTGCGCAAAAGTATCATCAAATGGTGTCAGTTAATATTAAAAAACCGTTCAATGGCATTAATAGCAATTGTCGATTTATTAAAACAAGCTAAAAACAGACGTTTACAGTTATTATCGTTGGCAGCAGTTAACAGTTTCTTTGAAGATATTATGCATGCTAAAGTAGGATTAGAAGAAGCAATGATATTCCAAGATTTACAGGTTGAAATTAAACAATACGCACAAGATTTATCATATAATCAGATTGTTTTAATGTTTGATCAGTTAACAGAAGCACATAAAAAATTAAATCAAAATGTAAATCCAACATTAGTATTTGAACAAATCGTCATAAAAGGGGTGAAATAATTATGCAAAATGTAGTAGGCATACACTTTCAACACTCAGGCAAAATGGAATATTATGCACCGCAAAATTTTGACTTAGGCTTGGGCGACTGGGTTGTCGTCGAATCAAAGCGAGGATTAGAAGTTGGACGAGTGAAGTATGAACCATTAAATGTAGCTGATGAAGATGTAGCGTTGCCATTAAAACAGATTGTTCGTAAGGCTACTGAAAAAGATATTATGCAATATGAACAAAATGAATATGATGCTAAAGATGCTTTGAATTTGTGCAAAGATATCATTCAACAACAGGATTTAGATATGCGCCTAGTGAATTGTGAATTTACTTTAGATAAATCGAAAGTTATTTTTAATTTCACATCAGATGAGCGTGTAGATTTTAGAAAGTTAGTGAAGGTTTTAGCTCAAAAGCTGAGAACAAGAATAGAATTAAGACAAATTGGCGTTAGAGATGAAGCGAAATTATTAGGGGGCATTGGACCTTGTGGTCGCTCGTTATGTTGCTCTACTTTTTTAGGGGATTTTGAACCAGTTTCGATAAAGATGGCTAAAGATCAGAATTTATCGCTAAATCCTTCAAAGATTTCTGGTGCTTGTGGCCGTCTTATGTGCTGTTTAAAATATGAAAATGATTATTATGAAGAAGCGAGAGCTCAGTTACCAGATGTTGGAGATGTCATTGAAACACCAGAAGGTAATGGTAAAGTTGTGGGCTTGAATATTTTAGATATCTCTATGCAAGTTAAAGTAGAGGGTCTTGAGCAACCATTAGAATATAAAATGGAAGAATTAGAAACATTAAAGTAGGAGGCCGTGACAACATTGAATCGAAGCGACATATTTGAAAATCTAGCTCATTTAGAGGAAAACATTAATCAAATTAATCGTGACATGTTAAATTTAAAAAATCTTACAGTAGAATTAATTGAAGAAAATGTCGCCTTACAAATCGAAAATGAGAATTTAAAAACATTAATAGATAAAGAAGAAAAAACTAAGAAAATAGAAAACGGTAAAAAAGATCAACCTAAACGCCCATTACGTAGCAAAGATAATTTAGCAATGTTATATAAAGAAGGTTTTCATATATGCAACGGAGAGCTATTTGGTAAACATAGAAAAGGCGACGACTGTTTGTTTTGTCTTGAAGTACTAAGTGAATAGTATCAATGTTTTTCATACAAATAAAAAATATGGAGTTGAGGATGAGAAAAGCGATAGGCTTCATTAGCGAAGCATCGTAGGCTCATCCTCTTTTTTGGAGGTTACAAAAATGTTATTGCAAAATGAAAGGTATGATTTTTTACTAAAAGAGAAATTAGAAATTATACAAAATGATGATGTCTTTTCATTTTCAACGGATGCTTTGTTACTCGCACATTTTACAAAAATAAAGAAAAAGGACGTTATTATGGATTTATGTTCCGGTAATGGCGTTATTCCTTTACTGTTATCTCATAAAGGTAATCAGTTTATTGAAGGTATCGAAATACAAGAACAATTAGTGCACATGGCGAAAAGAAGTATTGTTCATAATCATCTAACCGATAGAATTCATATGTATCATATGGATTTGAAGCAAGCACATCGTACGTTTAAACCAGCACAGTATAGTCTTGTTACATGCAATCCGCCTTATTTTAAAGTCAATCAACAATTTCAACATCAAAAAGATGCACATAAAATAGCTAGACATGAGATAATGTGTACATTGGATGATTGTTGTTTTGAAGCACGACACTTATTGAAAGAAGGCGGAAGATTTTTAATTGTGCATCGTGCTGACCGTCTTATGGATGTCTTAAGCAGTATGAGACATTATCGCATAGAACCTAAAAAGCTTTATTTTATTTATAGTAAGCCGGGTAAAGTAGCACAAACAATTGTAGTTGAAGGACGAAAAGGTGGTAACCAAGGGTTAGACATACAGCAACCATTCTATATTTATAATGAAGATGGAACATATTCAGAAGAAATGAGAGAAATCTATTATGGATAAGCATTATATATATATCGTTAGATGTAAAGATGGAAGTTTATATACAGGTTATGCAAAAGATATAGAACAAAGAATAGCAAAACATAATAGCGGTCAAGGTGCTAAATATACTAAAATAAGACGGCCGGTAGAGTTAGTTTATCAAGAAATGTTTAATACTAAATCAGAAGCTTTGAAGCGGGAATATGAAATCAAAACATTTACCAGAGAGAAAAAATTACAGTTGATAAGTGAGGGGTAGAAGTATGGCGACATTGTATTTAGTAGGCACACCGATTGGAAATTTAGCTGATATTACATATAGAGCAGTTGATATATTACGTACAGTAGACTTGATTGCATGTGAAGATACACGAGTGACAAAAAAGCTTTGTGCACATTATGATATACATGCACCGTTGAAATCCTATCACGACCATAATAAAGCGCAGCAGACAGAATATTTAATCCAACAATTACAGGAAGGGATTGATATTGCGTTAGTGTCAGATGCTGGCCTACCTTTGATAAGTGATCCTGGATACGAACTTGTTGTAGCTGCAAGAAATAATGGAATCAGAGTTGAGACTGTACCGGGACCAAATGCTGGCTTGACTGCATTAATGGCAAGTGGATTACCTTCATTTACATACACATTTCTTGGATTTTTACCAAGGAAAGAAAAGGCAAAATATGATTTGTTAGAACAACGCATGTTTCAAGATAGTACATTGATTATTTATGAATCACCGCACCGTGTTAAAGATACATTAAAGGCAATTTATAAAATAGATGCGCAACGAAATGTGTCAATAGGTAGGGAATTAACAAAAAAATTCGAAGAAATTATCACGGACAAAGTTGAAAAATTACTAATGAAACTAGATGAAGGCGACATACTTACAAAAGGTGAATTTGTCATCATCATTGAAGGGGACATTGCAGTAGAAGATACGTCTTGGTTTGAAGATATGTCGATACATGAACACGTTGAGCACTACATTAATAAAAATATGAAACCTAAAGCAGCGATTAAACAAGTTGCTGAAGAAAGACAAATGAAGACAAGTGAAGTATATGATATATATCACAATGTATAAAATTAGGCTAACAAATCTCAGCGTTAAAAAGAAAATAGAAGAATAGATTTTTTGAAATTTTATTAATAAAATCAAGTGAAAAATTCCCATAACAAGCTTGATTTATGGTAATGTAGATAAGATAGAGATTATTTATCGTGTTGTAAAATGAGTGGAAATAGACGAGGGACAAATACTTAATTTTATACTACATCAAACGTATTAAAATGATTAATAAATATAAAACGAACACTTATCTGCTTCATTGAAAATAAAAATAAATTTAGATATATTTAAAGTGAGAGAAACGAGGAGGAACATTGATGGCGAAAGAAACATTTTATATCACTACACCTATATATTATCCGAGTGGGAATTTACATATCGGTCATGCATATACAACTACAGCTGGTGATGTCATCGCACGTTATAAAAGAATGCAAGGCTATGATGTTCGATATTTAACAGGAACGGATGAACATGGTCAAAAAATACAAGAAAAAGCGCAAAAAGCAGGGAAATCAGAATTGGATTATTTAGATGAAATGATTTCAGGCATCAAAGCGTTATGGAAAAAATTAGAGATATCCAATGATGACTTTATTCGTACAACAGAAGCACGTCACAAAGAAGTTGTACAACAAATATTTGAACGCTTATTGGCGCAAGGTGACATATATCTTGGTGAATACGAGGGTTGGTATTCTGTACCGGATGAAACGTATTATACTGAAACACAACTTGTTGATCCTGTATATGAGAACGGTGCAATTGTCGGAGGTAAAAGCCCTGATTCTGGACACGAAGTAGAATTGGTAAAAGAAGAAAGCTATTTCTTTAATTTATCTAAATATACTGATCGCTTATTAGAATTTTATGATGAAAATCCTGATTTTATTCAACCACCATCTCGTAAAAATGAGATGATTAATAATTTCATCAAACCAGGATTAGAAGATTTAGCAGTATCTCGTACATCGTTCGATTGGGGAATCCATGTTCAATCGAATCCGAAACATGTGGTTTATGTATGGATTGATGCACTAGTAAACTATATTTCATCACTTGGCTACTTATCAGATGATGATAGCTTGTTTAAAAAATATTGGCCTGCAGACATTCATATTATGGCGAAAGAAATTGTTAGATTCCATTCTATCATTTGGCCGATTTTATTGATGGCTTTAGACATTCCATTACCTAAAAAGGTCTTTGCTCATGGATGGATTTTAATGAAAGATGGCAAGATGAGTAAATCAAAAGGAAACGTAGTAGATCCTAATGTGTTGATTGATCGTTATGGCTTAGATGCAACACGCTATTATTTAATGCGTGAGTTACCATTTGGTTCTGATGGTGTATTTACGCCAGAAGGATTCGTAGAACGCACAAATTATGATTTGGCGAATGATTTAGGTAACCTAGTTAACCGTACCATTTCAATGGTTAATAAATACTTTAATGGCGAACTACCAGCTTATGAAGGTCCTAAGCACGAACTCGATGAAGAAATGGAACAATTGGCGCTTGATACTGTGAAAACATTCCATGAAAATATGGATAATTTGCAATTCTCAGTAGCGCTTTCAACAATATGGAAATTTATAAGTAGAACGAATAAATATATTGATGAAACTACGCCTTGGATTCTAGCGAAAGATGAGAACCAGAAAGAAATGCTCGGCAATGTTATGGCTCATTTAGTAGAAAATATTCGTATCATTGCAGTGTTATTAAGACCATTCTTAACAAATGCACCAAGACAAATTTTTGAACAGCTAAATATCAATTCACCTGAATTATATGAATTTAGCAGTATTAAACAATATGGTGCATTAACCGAGCCAATTATGGTAAGTAGTAAGCCACAACCTATTTTCCCACGCTTAGAAAGTGATGCTGAAATAGAATATATTAAGCAATCTATGCAACCAGATAAGGTGGAAGAAGCGAAAGCAGAAGTACCTAGTAAATCACAAATTGATATCAAAGATTTTGATAAAGTAGAAATCAAAGCAGCAACGATTATTGATGCTGAGAATGTAAAAAAATCTGACAAATTATTAAAAATCCAAGTTGATTTAGATAATGAACAACGTCAAATTGTTTCAGGTATTGCCAAGTTCTATCAACCCGAAGATATTATCGGCAAAAAAGTTGCGGTAGTTACCAACTTGAAGCCAGCTAAATTAATGGGACGAAAATCAGAAGGTATGATTTTATCTGCTGAAAAAGATGGTGTACTTACACTGGTAAGTCTTCCGAATGCAATTCCAAATGGTGCAGTAATTAAGTAATCATAGATAAAGGGAGCGATTTAATATGCTAATCGATACACATGTTCATTTAAATGCAGAACAATACGATGAAGATTTAGAAGCGGTTATTGAGCGTGCAAGAGATAATGGCGTAGATCGTATGTTTGTAGTAGGCTTTGATACACCAACCGTTGAACGTACGATGGAGTTAATAGATCAATATGACTTTATATACGGTATTATTGGATGGCACCCTGTAGATGCTATTGATTGCACAGAAGAAAGATTGGCATGGATAGAAAAGTTGGCAGCACATCCTAAAGTTATTGGAATTGGTGAAACTGGCTTAGATTATCATTGGGATAAGTCTCCAAAAGATGTCCAACAAGCCCTTTTTAGAAAGCAAATTGCACTAGCTAAGCGTGTGAATCTACCAATTATTATTCATAATAGAGAGGCGACACAAGACTGTGTGGATATTTTAAAAGAAGAGCATGCAGAAGAAATCGGCGGTATTATGCATAGTTTTAGTGCTTCTCCTGAGATTGCTGACGATGTCATTAATAAATTGAATTTCTATGTATCATTAGGAGGCCCTGTTACATTTAAAAATGCAAAACAGCCTAAAGAAGTTGCTAAACATGTACCATTCGATAGATTATTAGTTGAAACAGATGCACCGTTCCTATCGCCACATCCTTATAGAGGGAAGCGAAATGAACCAGCACGTGTAACTTTAGTAGCTGAGCAAATTGCTGAGTTACGTGAAGTTAGCTATGAAGACGTTTGTCGTCAAACGACTGAGAACGCTGAACGTTTGTTTAAATTAAAAGCATAAAGATATTATTTTAAAGGTATCGGTCTGAAATATGGCTTAGTTGGTCTAGTGAATACTAAGAGTAACCATAATTTATGCCGATACCTTTTTAATTTTTCTAAAATGAAGTAAAAACGAAAGGTGTCACAATAAATGAAGATAAATGAATTTATTGTAGTAGAGGGCAGAGATGATACAGAGCGGGTCAAAAGCGCTGTGGATTGCGACACAATTGAAACAAATGGAAGTGCAATTGACGAAAAAACTTTAAATGTGATTGCACAAGCATATGAAACTCGAGGTGTCATTGTTCTAACAGACCCTGATTTCCCAGGTGATAAAATTCGTAATACGATAAAAAAATATATTCCAGGGGTTAAACACGCTTATATTGATCGAGAAAAAGCTAAAAGTAAACGTGGTAAAATAGGTGTCGAACATGCGAAAATTGAAGACATAAAAGAAGCTTTGATTTATGTAAGTACACCATTCGAAGAGGGTCATGAAAGTATCAGTAAGGAAGTTCTGATTGATCTTGGATTAATAATTGGTAAAGACGCGCGTAGAAAAAGAGAAATTTTAGGAAGAAAACTTCATATCGGTCATTCTAACGGCAAACAACTACTTAACAAGTTAAATGCTTTTGGTTATACAGAAGAAGATGTTAGAAATGCCTTGAAAGATAATAAAGGAAGTGAAAAATAATTGGATATGAAAGATATTGCCACACCATCGCGAACTAAGGCACTTTTAAATCATTATGGTTTTAGTTTCAAAAAAAGTTTAGGACAAAACTTTTTAATCGATGTCAACATTATTCATAATATTATTGATGCCAGTCACATAGATGAACGAACAGGTGTTATTGAAGTAGGACCGGGCATGGGATCATTGACAGAACAATTAGCTAAAAGTGCAAAAAAAGTGATTGCATTTGAAATTGATCAACGCTTAATACCAGTATTGAATGAAACAATGGCACCATATAACAATGTTACAGTAATCAATGAAGATATAT
Source organism: Staphylococcus cohnii species complex 1663 (assembly GCF_041008415.1). Classification (NCBI taxonomy): domain Bacteria; kingdom Bacillati; phylum Bacillota; class Bacilli; order Caryophanales; family Staphylococcaceae; genus Staphylococcus; species Staphylococcus cohnii species complex 1663. The sequence continues at coordinate 27,115 of NZ_JBFDVL010000012.1, read as the reverse complement.
TGAAAGCGGATATTGCGCATTATGTGACACATGAACTAGCAGATTGTGACCAAATTTTAGTTGTTGCTAACTTACCATATTATATAACTACACCTATTTTATTAAACTTAATGCAACAAAAATTACCGATTGATGGTTATGTGGTTATGATGCAAAAAGAAGTTGGTGAGCGATTAAACGCCGAAGTAGGCACGAAAGCTTATGGCTCCCTTTCTATAGTCGCACAGTTTTATACAGAAACGAGCAAAGTGCTGACTGTGCCCAAAACGGTATTTTTACCACCACCAAACGTAGATTCAATCGTTGTGAAATTAATGAAACGTGATCAACCACTTGTCGATGTAGACGATGAAGATAAGTTTTTCAAAATGTCAAAAGCCGCATTCGGACAAAGAAGAAAAACCATTAACAATAATTATCAAAGTTTGTTTGTGGATGGAAAAGCAAATAAAGAAATCATTGTGAATTGGTTGGAAGCCAGTGGCATTAACCCTAAAAGACGGGGAGAAACACTTTCTATAAAAGAATTTGCAAAATTATATAATGAATTGAAAAATTTCCCAGAATTAGCATTTTAAATGATTGACAACTGCGTTTCACCTTGCTAAAATTGATGTTTATTTGACAAAATCGCGCTAAATGTGTTATTATACAACTTGTAGCGAGGTGGAGCAATATGCCAAAATCTATTGGAGACATCAAAAATTCACTTGATTGTCAATTAGGAAACCGTATTGTACTGAAAGCGAATGGTGGTCGTAAAAAAACAATTGAGCGTAGCGGTGTTTTAAAAGAAACGTACCCATCCGTTTTTATTGTTGAACTAGACCAAGATATTCATAATTTTGAGCGTGTATCATATACATACACTGACGTTTTAACAGAAAACGTACAAGTTTCTTTTGAAGATGATAATCATCAAGAAGCAATTGCACACTAAATAGCAGTAATATAAATTGAAATTTTGGTTAAAGCAACCATATTTTTATTTAAGACATTAATAATGAGATTGATTAGTAAAAGGTATGTTGGTGAATAATCATCAATATACCTTTTTCTTTTTGAAATAATATAAAGCGCATCAGAATTAAGGAGATATAGTTTTGTTACGTCAAAATATTAATGTAAAATAAGGAATTAACCGCTTATTTTATATGTCAGATTAATTTAAGTCATAAGTAAGGTAAATTGGATAAATAACTTATAAATTTTAAAAAAAGAATAACGCAAGTATAACAATATGTTAAAATCATTTTATTACCATATCGAATTGAAAGAGGGTGGGAATATGATTTATGAGACTGCGCCAGCAAAAATAAATTTAACGTTGGACACACTCTTCAAACGAGATGATGGTTTTCATGAAGTTGAAATGATTATGACAACGATTGATCTTAATGATCGTTTATCTTTTGAACTGCGAAAAGATAAAAAAATAGTTGTAGACGTAGAGCAAAGTTATGTTCCCTCCGATAATAAAAATTTGGCCTACAAAGCAGCAGCGTTAATGAAAGAAACTTATAATTTACAGCAAGGTGTGACGATTACGATAGATAAAGATATCCCAGTTTCAGCTGGCCTTGCAGGTGGATCGACAGACGCCGCTGCAACATTGAGAGGAATGAATCGACTATATAAGTTAAATAGACCTTTAGAAGAACTATGTGAGTTAGGAATACAAATAGGCACTGATATTCCTTTTTGTATATATGGGAAAACTGCTTTTTGTAGAGGAAAAGGTGAGTTAATTGGGTTTATGAACAAACCACCGTCGGCATGGGTTATTGTTGCCAAGCCAGATATAGGCATTTCCTCCCCAGATATTTTTAAAAAGCTAGATTTAACTCAAGAACATGAGGTTTATACTGAAACTTGTAAAGAAGCATTGGATACAGGGAATTATGAATTATTATGTAATAGTCTTTCAAACAGATTGGAACCTATCTCTGGAGAAATGTATTCAGAAATCTATAAAATTAAAGAAAATATGCTTGAAAATGGAGCAGATGGTGCTGTAATGAGTGGGAGTGGTCCAACCGTATATGGATTAACGCAAAAAGAACGACAAGCCAGGCATGTATATAATGCAGTCAATGGTTGTTGTAATGAAGTCTATATTGCAAGATTATTAGGTTAGTGAGAAGGGATGAAGAAAATGCGCTATAAAAGAAGTGAACGTATTGTTTTTATGACACAATACTTGATGAATAACCCCAATAAATTAATACCTTTAACGTTTTTTGTACAAAAATTTAAGCAAGCAAAATCATCCATCAGTGAAGATGTACAAATTATTAAGTCTACTTTTCAAAAAGAAAAGTTGGGCACAGTAATAACGACCGCTGGAGCTAGTGGTGGCGTTACATATAAGCCACAGATGAGTAAAGCAGAAGCAAGTGAAGTCGTAGATGAAGTTATCGAACTTCTGCAAGAAAAAGATAGACTGTTACCAGGTGGTTATTTATTCTTATCAGATTTAATGGGGAACCCAACTTTATTGAATAAGGTGGGGAAATTAATTGCAACGCTTTATATGGATCAAGAGTTAGATGCGGTTGTAACTATTGCTACAAAAGGTATCTCATTAGCCAATGCAGTAGCTAATGTATTGAATTTACCAGTGGTAGTGATAAGGAAAGATAATAAAGTAACCGAAGGCTCTACGGTTTCGATAAATTATGTATCAGGTTCTACTAGAAAGATAGAAACGATGGTATTATCTAAGCGTACATTACCAGAAAACTCTAATGTCCTCGTTGTGGATGATTTTATGCGTGCAGGTGGTTCTATTAACGGTGTAATGAATTTAATGAATGAGTTTAAAGCACATGTTAAAGGGGTATCCGTATTAGTAGAATCAAAAGAAGTTAAGCAAAGATTAATTGAAGATTATACTTCCTTAGTTAGATTGTCTGATGTAGATGAATACAATCAGGAATTTAAAGTGGAAAATGGCAACAGTTTAACTAAATTTACTTAAAGGAGCGGATCAACATCATGAAAGTAGTCAACACATCAAAAGCACCGGAAGCATTGGGGCCATACTCACATGCAACGGTCATTAACGGACTTGTGTTTACATCAGGACAAATCCCATTAAATTTAGATGGTGAAATTGTTAGTGATGATGTGAAAGCACAAACGAAACAAGTCTTAGAAAATGTAAAAGTTGTATTAGATGAAGCTGGATCGGATATAGATTCAGTAATCAAAGCAACAATATTCATTGCTGATATGAATGAATTTCAAAATATAAATGAAGTTTATGGTGAATATTTTGCGAAACATCAACCGGCAAGAAGTTGTGTCGAAGTCGCAAGATTACCTAAAGATGTAAAAGTTGAAATTGAAGTAATCGCAGAAGTGAAGTAATTTAAGGGATTTATAATTTTTGATGAAATTGTTAAGCTTCTAACAAAGAGATACTAGGGGGGCTCACTACATGAAAGTGACAGATGTAAGACTTAGAAAAATACAAACAGATGGAAGAATGAAAGCTTTAGTTTCAATAACTCTAGATGAATCATTTGTAGTACATGATTTAAGAGTGATTGAAGGCAACTCAGGTCTATTCGTCGCAATGCCAAGTAAAAGAACACCAGATGGTGAATTTCGTGATATCGCGCATCCAATTAATTCAGAAATGAGACAAGAAATTCAAGATGCGGTTATGAAAGTTTATGACGAAACGGATGAAGTTATCCCTGATAAGAATGCTCAATCATCAGAAGAAACAAATGATGAAGCTTAATATAAAAGATGAATCAAATTAAAAAGGGCTTGGGACATAGATCTCAATCTTAATATAAAAAAGACCAATTCGTATGCTAACGGATTGGTCTTTTTGTGTCTTACTCAAAAATAAGAATATAAAGAATTGAAATAAATTATTATAATGAAAAGGTGACAAAAATATATTTTTTTGTTTTCAAATAAATCAAAAACTATTCTAAATAATTACAAGTTATTTTAATAATTGAAAAACTGACATTTAAATTAGTAACGGTGTGACATCTAAAATATATAATTTTTCACAAAGTATGAAATCAGTTTGTGAAAAACATTTTGTGATGATTTGTGTCAGTCAAAGATGACAATTATGAATATGTGAAGTTGATAGAAAATAACTTGAATTGTTTCCATTGTATAACATTAGGGTTTTGAGCCTTGAAAGTGGTACTAGCGTTAAATTATAATAATATAGAAGTGTATAATTTAATGGAGGGTTACACACATGCAAAGACATGCAATAGTACTTGCAGCTGGAAAAGGTACACGTATGAAATCTAAGAAATACAAAGTACTACATGAGGTTGCGGGCAAATCAATGATTGAACATGTCGTTGATAACGTTAAACAATCTGGAGTAGAAAATCTTGTGACCATTGTTGGCCACGGTGCAGAAAGCGTGAAAGAAACGTTAGGAGATACATCATTATATAGTTTCCAAGACGAACAACTCGGTACTGCACATGCTGTTGAAATGGCAAGTGAGCACTTGAAAGACGAACAAGGTACAACATTAGTGGTTTGTGGTGATACGCCATTAATAACTGGAGAGACACTTAAATCATTGTTAGAACATCATGAGCGCAATCAAGCTGATGCAACAGTTTTATCAGCGACGACGAGTAATCCATATGGTTATGGTCGTATTGTGAGAGATGGCAATGATCATTTAGTTAAGATTGTAGAGCAGAAAGATGCAACAGCAGATGAACAACAAATCAATGAAATTAGCTCAGGTATTTTTGCATTTGATAATAAATTACTTTTTGAAAAATTGAAATTGGTAAAAAATGATAATGTCCAAGCTGAATATTATTTACCTGACGTTTTATCTCTTATTTTACAAGCACAAGGAACGGTTGAAATATATCGTACAGATAATTTTGAAGAAATAATGGGTGTCAACGATCGTCTAATGTTAAGTGAGGCAGAGGCAGCTTATAGAAAACGTATCAATGACTTCCATATGAGAAACGGTGTAACACTTATCGATCCTGCTACTACATATATAGGTGCAGATGTAAAAATCGCCATGGATGTTACAATTGAAGCAAATGTGAAATTAGCTGGTAGTTGTGAAATTGGCGAAGATACCATTGTTGGCCAAAACACAGAAATTCTTAATAGTAAAATAGGTTCAAACGTTACAATTAAGCAATCGGTGATTAACGAATCAGTTGTAGGTGACAATACTACAATTGGACCGTTTGCTCAATTACGTCCTGGGGCAGACTTAGGTGAAAATGTTAAAGTTGGAAACTTTGTAGAAGTTAAGAAATCAGTCGTGAAAACAGGTGCTAAATTACCGCATTTAAGTTATATTGGTGATGCAGAAATTGGTGAACGTACGAATGTAGGTTGTGGTTCTATCACAGTAAACTATGATGGTAAGCATAAATCAAAAACAATCATCGGCAATGATTCATTTATAGGTTGTAACACCAACTTAGTAGCACCAGTTACTTTAGGTGATAGATCATTTATAGCTGCAGGTTCTACCATTACTGATAACGTGCCACATGATAGTTTAGCATTAGCAAGAGCGAGACAAACAACTAAAGAAGGTTATTTGAAAAAATAGACACGATTAGATTATGATTCTAATCACATAAATATAATGTAGATCTAAGTAAGACCTCAATCGACATTTTGTAGATTAATGAAATAAATATAACTTTGTCTATGAACGAAACTAATTGAATGAATTAATTGGAGGACTATAAATGTTAAACAATGAGTATAAGAATTCTGCTTTGAAAATATTCTCTTTAAAAGGTAATGAGCCCTTAGCCCAAGAAGTAGCAGATAATGTTGGAATCGAGCTAGGAAAATGTTCTGTAAAACGTTTTAGCGATGGAGAAATTCAAATTAATATTGAAGAAAGTATTCGTGGTTGTGACGTATTTATTATTCAACCTACTTCTAATCCAGTAAACTTACATTTAATGGAATTATTAATTATGATTGATGCTTGCAAACGTGCTTCAGCAGCCAATATTAATATCGTAGTGCCATACTATGGGTACGCACGTCAAGATAGAAAAGCGCGCAGCCGTGAACCAATCACAGCAAAATTAGTTGCAAACTTAATCGAAACTGCTGGCGCAGATCGCATGATTGCCTTAGATTTGCATGCACCACAAATCCAAGGGTTCTTCAATATGCCAATAGATCACTTGATGGGTGTTCCGATTTTAGCAGAATACTTCCAAAATGATACAGACATTGACCCAGAGGAATGTGTTGTAGTTTCTCCAGACCACGGTGGTGTAACGAGAGCACGCAAACTTGCAGATATTCTTAAAACACCAATTGCAATTATAGATAAACGACGTCCTAAACCTAATGTGGCTGAAGTAATGAATATTGTTGGTGAAATTGAAGGTCGCACAGCGATAATTATCGACGATATCATCGATACAGCCGGTACGATTACATTAGCAGCTCAAGCGCTCAAAGATAAAGGAGCAAAAGATGTTTATGCATGTTGTACACACCCTGTCTTATCAGGCCCGGCTAAAGAACGTATTGAAAATTCAGCGATTAAAGAGCTAGTCGTTACAAATTCAATTCAATTAGATGAAAATCGTAAACCAGCCAATACTAAAGAACTGTCAGTTGCAGGTTTATTAGCACAAGCTATTGTGCGCGTATATGAAAGAGAATCTGTTAGTGTACTATTTGACTAATTAATGCAATAGTTGTATAATTATTCCGTTCGTGATTTCAATTCACGATTAAATAAACACTTGCAAGCAACATTATGTTGATGGGCAAGTGAGGGGTTCTTATTATGATAATAAGAACAAAAAATGAAAGGTGGAAATAATATGGCTTCATTAAAGTCAATTATTCGTCAAGGTAAACAAACACGTTCAGACCTTAAAACACTAAGAAAAATTGGTAAAGTACCTGCAATCGTCTATGGTTATGGTACAAAAAATACTTCAGTAAAAGTTGATGAAGTAGAATTTATCAAAGTGATTCGTGAAGTTGGACGTAACGGTGTTATCGAATTAGGCGTAGGTTCTAAAACAATTAAAGTAATGGTTTCAGACTATCAATTCGATCCACTTAAAAACCAAATTACTCACATTGACTTCTTAGCGATCAATATGAGTGAAGAACGTACAGTTGAAGTACCAGTTCAACTTACTGGTGAAGCAGTAGGAGCTAAAGAAGGTGGCGTTGTTGAACAACCATTATTCGACCTTGAAGTAACTGCAACACCGGATAATATCCCTGAATCTATCGAAATTGACATCAGCGAATTAGATGTTAACGATAGCTATTCGGTGGCAGACATTAAAGTTTCAGGTGATTTCACAATTGAAAATGACCCTGAAGAGTCTGTAGTAACAGTAGTTCCTCCAACTGAAGAACCTACTGAAGAAGAAATCGAAGCTATGGAAGGCGAATCAGAAACTGAAGAGCCTGAAGTTGTTGGTGAAGATAAAGAAGACGACGAAGAAGAAAAAGAAGAAGAGTAATTTCTTCGATTCCTTTTTCAAACACGCGATTTCAATAAGAAAAATGATTTTAAAAAGCACCATGCTTAATTCGTTAAGCTGGTGTTTTTTTATGTTAATATAGTGAATGATATGAAAATATAAAAAGAAACTATAGAGTGTTGCGAAATAATAAATGTTTCTGAGTGAATACAACAATTGGAGGTAACATAATGAAATGTATTGTAGGTTTAGGCAATATCGGCAAACGCTTTGAGCTGACAAAACATAATATTGGTTTTGAAGTGATTGACTATATGTTAGAACAGAATCAATTTAAATTAGATAAACAAAAGTATAAAGGTGCCTATACAATCGAACATTTGGCTGGTGAGAAAGTGATGTTTATAGAACCAATGACGATGATGAACTTGTCTGGGGATGCTGTAGGTCCACTGATGAAGTATTATGATATTGATATAGACGATTTACTTGTACTATATGATGATTTGGATTTACCTCAAGGGGAAATTCGATTACGACAAAAAGGCAGTGCCGGCGGTCATAATGGTATGAAATCGATTATTCAAGCCTTAGGTACAAACGAATTTAAACGTATTCGTATTGGTGTTGATCGTCCGTCCAACGGCATGTCGATTGTTGATTATGTATTGCAAAAATTTTCAAAACAAGAAATGGAAACAATGAATAACGTAATAGAACATTCAGCACGTGCAGTAGAAGCTTATATTGAAAGTTCTCGTTTTGACCGTGTGATGAATGAGTTTAATGGTGAGGTCAAGTGAAATCAATAATTACAGAATACATTAAAGAAGATAAACGCTATCAAGAGTTGAATGAAGTATTTGGTGAAGCCAACGTATTGGTTACTGGGTTATCTAGTTCGGCAAAGGCAACAATTATAGCTGAAAAATTTATTCATAGTTCAAAGCAACTCCTTGTAGTAACGAACAACTTGTATCAAGCTGACAAACTAGAGAGCGACTTACAACAATATGTTGATACTGACGATATATACAAGTATCCAATGCAAGATATTATGACAGAAGAATTTTCCACACAAAGCCCCCAATTCATGAGTGAACGTGTACGTACTTTGACGGCACTTGCTCAAGAAAAGAGAGGGTTATTTATCGTACCGTTAAATGGTTTTAAAAAATGGTTAACACCCGTTGAAATGTGGAGGGAGCATCAACTCACACTTACCATTGGTGACGACATTGATATTGATGAATTTTTAAGCAAACTTGTAAACATGGGATATCGTAGAGAGAGTGTAGTATCGCATATTGGTGAATTCTCATTGCGTGGTGGGATTATTGACATATATCCTTTAATAGGCATGCCTGTAAGAATTGAACTATTTGATACAGAAGTAGATTCAATCCGAAACTTTGATGTTGAAACCCAACGTTCAGAAGAGAATTTAGACCAAGTAGATATTACGACAGCTAGTGATTATATTATTACAGATGATGTATTGAAGCATACTAAACTAAAATTAAAAGAAGCATATGAGTATACACGTCCCAAAATAGATAAATCTGTACGTAATGACTTGAAAGAAACATATGAAAGTTTTCAACTTTTTGAATCTTCTTTATTTGATCATCAAGTATTACGCAGACTCGCTGCTTTTATGTATGAAGCACCTGCAACCATTATTGATTACTTCAAGTCTGATGCGATTGTAGCAGTGGATGAATATAATAGAATTAAAGAAACTGAAACAACACTGATTTCTGAAGCTGAAGAATTTATGCAAAGTTTAATTGAAAGCGGTAAAGGATTTATCGGACAGAATTTCTTACAATATGACGGATTTGAGTCACTATTAAATCGATATCCAGTTACGTATTTTACTTTATTTACGGCAACGATGCTGGTAGAACTCAATGAAATCATTAAATTTTCATGTAAGCCGGTACAACAATTTTATGGTCAATATGATATCATGCGTTCTGAATTTCAACGATTTATTCAAAATGACTATACGATTGTCGTATTAGCAGAAACTGAAGCGAAAAAAGAGCGTATTCAATCAATGTTAAATGAAATGCATATACCAACATTTATAGATACACCAAGCACACAAAGTGATGGTGGTAGTGCGATTATCACTGAAGGCAGTTTGTCAGAAGGTTTTGAATTGCCATATATGCATCTCGTTGTTGTAACAGAACGTGAACTATTTAAATCTAAACAAAAGAAAAAGGTAAAGCAACATAAGAAATTAACAAATGCAGAAAAAATCAAATCCTATCAAGATTTGAAAGTTGGAGATTTTGTTGTTCATGTTCACCATGGTGTAGGGAAATATTTAGGTGTCGAAACGCTTGAAGTTGGAGGCGTACACAAAGATTATATAAAATTACAATACAAAGGTACTGATCAATTATTTGTACCCGTAGATCAAATGGATCAAGTACAAAAGTATGTTGCTTCCGAAGATAAATCACCTAGATTAAATAAACTTGGTGGCACAGAATGGAAGAAAACGAAAGCCAAAGTTCAACAAAATGTTGAAGATATGGCCGATGAATTAATAGAATTATATAAACAAAGAGAAATGTCAGTTGGTTATAAATATGGTCCAGACACCCCACAACAAAATGATTTTGAAATTGATTTCCCTTATGAGTTAACGCCAGACCAAGGCAAATCCATTGAAGAGATTAAACAAGATATGGAAGTAGAACGTCCAATGGACAGGTTATTATGTGGTGATGTAGGTTACGGAAAAACAGAAGTAGCGGTACGAGCGGCATTTAAAGCTGTAATGGAAGGTAAGCAGGTAGCGTTTCTCGTGCCTACCACAATCTTAGCGCAACAACACTATGAAACTTTGATTGAACGTATGCAAGATTTTCCAATAGAAATTCAACTTATTAGCCGGTTTAGAACGACTAAAGAAGTGAAAGAAGTGAAAGAAGGACTAAAATCAGGCTATGTTGATATCGTTGTGGGTACACATAAATTATTAGGCAAGGATATTCATTACAAAGATTTGGGTCTACTCATTGTAGATGAGGAACAACGTTTTGGTGTAAGACACAAAGAAAAGATTAAATCACTTAAGACAAATGTTGATGTGTTAACATTAACTGCAACACCTATTCCGAGAACGCTACATATGAGTATGTTAGGCGTGCGTGATTTATCTGTCATAGAAACACCACCAGAAAATCGTTTTCCTGTGCAAACCTATGTATTAGAGCAAAATATGAATTTTATTAAAGAAGCGTTAGAAAGAGAATTATCACGTGAGGGCCAAGTTTTCTACTTGTACAATAAAGTACAATCGATTTATGAAAAAAGAGAGCAGCTACAAATGTTAATGCCGGAAGCGAATATAGGTGTGGCCCACGGTCAAATGAATGAACGTGATTTGGAAGAAACGATGTTAAGCTTTATCAATCATGAATTTGATATTCTTGTAACGACTACGATTATTGAAACTGGCGTAGACGTTCCCAATGCTAATACTTTAATTATCGAAGATGCTGATAAGTTTGGACTGAGTCAATTATATCAATTACGAGGACGCGTGGGACGTTCAAGTCGTATAGGTTATGCTTATTTCTTACATCCATCTAACAAAGTATTATCAGAGACTGCAGAAGAAAGATTGCAAGCAATTAAAGAATTTACTGAATTAGGTTCTGGATTTAAGATTGCAATGCGAGATTTAAATATTCGAGGTGCAGGTAACCTTTTAGGCAAACAGCAACATGGATTTATTGATTCCGTAGGTTTCGATTTATACTCACAAATGTTAGAAGAAGCGGTAAATGAAAAACGAGGCATTAAAGAAGAACAGCATGATGCGCCTGAAGTTGAAATTGAACTAAATATTGATGCTTATTTACCAGCTGAATATATTCCAAATGAACAGGCTAAGATAGAAATTTATAAAAAATTACGTAAAATTGAGACGGAATCACAATTGATGGATGTTAAAGATGAACTCATTGACCGTTTTAATGATTATCCTGTTGAGGTTGAAAGATTGCTTGAAATGATGGAAATTAAAGTGCATGCATTGAATGCAGGTGTAACACTTATTAAAGATGTAGGTAAAAAAATAGAAATTTATTTATCCGAAAAAGGTACTACTGACATCAATGGCGAAGCACTCTTTAAACAAACGCAACCACTTGGACGCGCAATGAAAGTTGGTGTTCAAGAAGGTAAAATGAAAGTGACGCTAAATAAAGATAAAGTATGGTTGGACAGTTTGAAATTCTTAGTGAAATGTTTAGAGGAAAGTATGGTTATACCAGATGAACGTTAAATCTGATACAAAAAGTGTTTTTAATGGTGTTGTTGTACTAACAATAGCGCTTATCATCGTTAAAATACTCAGTGCATTATACCGTGTCCCCTATCAAAATTTACTGGGCGATGGCGGATTATATGCCTATCAACAAGTGTACCCCATAGTAGCTTTAGGCGTTATTTTATCGATGAATGCTATTCCTAGTGCGGTCACTCAAACTTTCAACGCAAACGGGAACCCCAATCAATATACGCGCGTGTTATTAAGGTTACAATTTGCTGGTGTTATCTTTTTCTTACTTTTATTTATGTGTGCACAGTGGGTTGCCTTTCTTATGGGAGATGTCAATTTAGCACCTATGTTAAGGGCGGCAAGTGTTAGCTTTTTATTTGTTGGCATACTTGGTGTTTATAGGGGCTATTATCAAGCGCATCATGAGATGAATATACCCGCTATTTCCCAGGTTATAGAACAATTTATTCGTGTCGCCATTATCATGATTGCTATTGTGATGTTTACGAGTCAATCATGGAGTATATACCGTGCAGGTACATTGGCGATTGTTGGTTCAGGTATTGGCTTTTTCGCATCTAGTTTGTTTCTGATGCAGCGGAAACCTTTTAAGTTATCTAAAGCACATGCCAATGTGGAAGTGGCTTGGAAAAAGTTAACGTTAGGTATCGTTGTGTTCGCGGTAAGCCAATTAATTGTTATTGTATGGCAAGTCGTGGATAGCTTTACAGTAATACATGCGCTTCAAATGACTGGTTTAGATTTTGACGAAGCAACTATTTTTAAAGGTATTTATGATCGAGGTGCGTCTTTTATACAGATGGGATTAATTGTAACGACAACGTTCTGTTTTGTACTTATTCCATTACTAACAGATGCATTAAAAACAAAACAACATATACTGGTAAATCGTTATGCTAACGCATCTATAAAGATTACAGTTTTATTTAGTGTTGCAGCAGCAATAGGTTTAATCAATTTGCTACCTGTAATGAATAGCGTATTCTTTAAAAACGATAGTTTGAACGGTACGTTATCCGTTTATATGCTTACCGTCATATGCGTTTCTCTTATAATGATGGATATCGCCTTATTACAAGTGAAAAATCACGTTAAAATTATTTTGTGTGCATTTGGTATTGGGGTAGTGGTCAAAGCGATATTGAATATGGTTTTAATACCGCAATTTTCAATTTTCGGTGCCAGTGTAAGTACTGTGATTTCACTGTTCATCTTTGTGTGGATTTTACAGTATCAAGTCTTAAAGCTGTATCATTTTCAAACAATGAAAAAGTTCATTGTTAAGTTAGTAATTACAATGATGCTGTTATCAATTACAGTACAAATAGTTATGTTTCTTATTCCGGGAGAAGGTAGAATGCAAGGCTTAGTCGAATTAGCTGTAGCAGCAACTATCGGCGTTATTGTAGTGATTTTTTCTATCATACGCATGCATTTATTAAGTTTTAGAGAACTTAAACACCTGCCTTTTGGAGATAAACTATTCCATATGAAAAGAGGGAAACATTAATGACAAATAAAATAACAATTGTTGGATTAGGGAATTATGGTATAGAAGATTTACCCTTAGGAATTTATAAATTTTTAAAAAAACAAACACTTGTTTACACACGTACCTTTGACCATCCAGTTATCCAAGATTTAACTTCGGAAGGTATCGACATGGAAAGTTTTGATCAAGAATATAAACGCCATGACGCTTTTCAAAATGTATATGAAGCTATTGTGACAAAGTTGATTGATGCTGCAAGAGACAATGATATTGTATATACTGTACCAGGGCATCCACGTGTAGCTGAAACGACAACTGTGTATTTAGAGCAGTATGCTCAACAACATTCTGATATTGAAATTGAAATATTGGGCGGCAAGAGCTTTATAGACGATATTTTTGAAGCGGTAAAAGTTGACCCTAATGATGGTTTTACGATGTTAGATGCAACAGATCTTCAAAAAGAAAAGTTGAATATGCGTACGCACACACTTATCACACAAGTCTATAGTGCAATGGTCGCAGGTGATTTAAAAGTGACATTGATGGAACGCTATAGTGATGACCAACTTGTTTATATCGTAGATGGTGCGAGCAATAATCACGCCAATGTAATCAAAACACCGTTATATGAAATAGATCATTACGATGATGTTTTTAACAATATAACAAGTGTATTTATTCCAAAAGTGGAAACCGAAGAAGCATACTTTGGTGATTTTGACTATGCAGTTGGTATCATAAATCATCTTGTAGACGATGAAAAAGGTTGCCCATGGGATAAGGTTCAAACACACCATACGTTAAAACGCTATTTACTGGAAGAGACATTCGAATTGTTTGAAGCTATAGATAACGAAGACGATTGGCATATGATAGAAGAACTAGGAGACATCCTGTTACAAGTATTATTACACGCAAGTATTGGCAAAAAAGAAGGTTACATGGATATAAACGAAGTGATACAAAGCCTTTCAGAAAAAATGATACGCAGACATCCACATGTTTTTGGTGACACAAAAGCAGAAACTGAAGAAGATTTGAAAAATATTTGGTCCGATGCTAAGTCTAAAGAAGGTAAAGAACAGCGAGTGAAATTTGAGAAAGTATTTGCAGACCACTTCTTAGCATTGTATGATAAAACAAAAAATAAGTCGTTAGATGAAAATGCTTTAAAACGAATTTTAGAGCAAGGAGGAAAATAATGATGAGATTAGACAAATATCTCAAAGTGTCAAGATTAGTAAAACGTCGCACTTTAGCTAAAGAGATCAGTGATCAAGGACGTATTACTGTAAACGGTGTAGTTGCTAAAGCAGGTACCGATGTAAAAGAATCGGATGAGCTTGTTATCCGATTTGGTCAAAAAGTTGTAACAATCAAAGTTACGGGATTGAGTGAACATGCAACAAAAGAAAATGCAAAGGGCATGTATGAACTCATTAAAGAAGAAAAAGTAAGTGAAATATAGGAACGGGAGGTGACAAGCAAATGAATAAAAAAGTTGAAAATATAGGCAATACGTATACTTCAGCAGAAAACAAAAAAAAGCAACACAAACAAATGAGGAAGCGTGTTGTTCGTAAACGTATCACTTTATTCGGTGGTCTTTTACTACTGATTATTATCATTTTATCCATCATGCTTGTCACTCAAAAACAAAGTAACAATGACGATGCAGTCGAGCGCCAACAAAAAGAACAAAAGTATCAAAAGCAACAAGATGAAGAATTAGCACTAAAAGAACAATTAAATAATCTAAATGATAAAGATTATATTGAAAAAGTTGCACGTGATGATTACTATCTAAGTAATGATGGGGAAGTTATTTTCAAATTGCCCGGAGAAAATAAATCTGACACCAAATCTAAGGCGCAAAATGATGATAAATAAGTGAATTTAATTTTTTGCATCATTATACCATTGTTAATTTATGCAAACAGGCATATAATAGGGTTAAAATCGAAACGAATCGGGAGGATTTATTTATAATATGTCAATCGAAGTAGGAAACAAGCTTAAAGGTAAAGTCACTGGAATCAAAAAGTTTGGCGCTTTCGTCGAACTTCCAGAAGGAAAGAGTGGCTTAGTTCACATAAGTGAAGTTGCAGATAACTACGTTGAAAACGTAGAAGATCACTTATCTGTTGGTGATGAAGTTGAAGTTAAAGTACTATCAATTGCTGATGATGGAAAAATTAGTTTGTCAATCAAAAAAGCAAAAGATCGTCCGCGTAGACCTCAAAACAAACCAAATCATAAACAAACTCAACCTAAAGGTGAGGACTTTGAAAAGAAATTAACAAACTTCTTAAAAGATAGTGAAGATAAATTGACTTCTATTAAGCGTCAAACGGAATCTAGACGTGGTGGAAAAGGCGCTAGACGCTAAAATATATAAAATAAGACTGTTCCAAAGAGAACTTAAATTAATTGCTCAAATACAACATTTAATATCATTTTAACGACGTGTGACTTTGACAATAAATGACTGTTTTCTTACTTAAGGAAACAGTCTATTTTTTGTTGTTCACAGACATTACAAGGTGCATGTAAAAAAATTTCGTATTGTGACATAGGAGGTAAGCTATGATAGAAGTTAATGCTGATGGTTGGAATAAAGAACAACACATTGTGTTAGCCGTTTCAACCGGGATTGATAGCATGGTATTATTACACAACTTAATTCATCCATTATCCCAATCGTATAGAAAATTAACTTGCTTACATGTGAATCATAATATTCGTGATATTGCACAAGAAGAAGAAACATTTATAAGAAAATATTGTGAGTTTTATCAGATTCCGTTGTTCGTGCATCATTTAGATTTATCAGAAGTTATTGAACAGGGGAATAGCATTGAAAATATTGCGAGAAATGAACGATATCAGTGGTTTGATACTATGATGGTGGAGTTGGATGCAGACGTTTTATTAACCGCTCACCATCAAGACGATCAAATTGAAACTATCTTTTATCGATTGATGACTGGTCGTTCAACTCGAAGTAGTTTAGGTATGTCATATCTGACTTCACGAAGTGCCTATATGTTGTGTAAACCATTGTTAGAAACAACAAAAGCAGACATTCGAAACTATCAGCAAAGTTATGAAGTACCTTATTATGAAGACGAGACCAATGCTGAAAATCTTTATGTTAGAAACGATATTCGTAATCGTATTTTACCTGCTATTGACGACAACCGACATTTATCGACAAAACAGCTACTAAAATTGAAAGATTGGCATGATATACAACTGCAAGAATTACATGACCATGCGTTACATTTTATAGAAACTCATGTTCACGAAAATGCTGATAAAGATGAAATAGTCATTCCAAGAGTTGCATTTTCAAATTTGAACCATAATATTAAAATCATAATATTAGATAAAATATTTTCAAAATTACAGATAACAGCACCAATGACTGAAAAAATGTATGAATCTTGGTTTCAGCAACTCGAAAGCAAAGTTACTCAATGCACAATATATACAACGGATAAATGGAATATTTATATCGCTTATGATAAATTTATAATAATGGCAAATTATGATAAATTTCTTATGCCAACTAAAATTTTGCAGCCAGGTTTATATCATTATGGTCATTATAGAATTAGTATAACAGATGATTTTCCGGAAGATGATTATCCGTTAGTTATTAGAACTAGAAATAATGGTGATAAATTCAAACTAAATGGGATAAAAGGACACAAAAAAGTAAGTCGATTACTGATTGATCATAAAGTGATACAAACTGAACGTAACCAATTACCAATTTTAGTTAATGCAGATGAAGCAATTATTGCTGTAGGTACGTTATATTTGAATAATGAATATAAAGATACTATTTTCATACGAAATACGGGAGAGGAATGAAATTATGCGAGATGATTTAAAGGAAATATTAATAGATGAAGAAGAAATAGAACAAATTTGTAAAGACTTGGGTGCAAAGATTACTGAAGCATATGCCGGTAAACCACTTGTTTGTATAGGTATTTTGAAAGGTTCAGTAATGTTTATGACAGACCTTATTAAACATATTGGAACGCATTTAGCCATCGATTTTATGGATGTTTCTAGTTATCATGGCGGTACTGAATCAACAGGAGAAGTACAAATACTTAAAGACTTAAGCGCTTCAATAGAAGGGAAAGACATTTTGATTATTGAAGATATTTTAGAAACTGGGACAACATTAAAATCAATAACTGAATTATTGGAATCAAGAAAAGTCAATTCACTAGAAATTGTGACATTGTTAGACAAACCGAATCGCCGTAAAGCAGATATCGAAGCAAAATATGTAGGTAAAAAAATTCCAGATGAATTCGTAGTTGGCTATGGATTAGATTATGCTGAAAATTATAGAAATTTACCATATATTGGAACGCTTAAACCAGAAATTTATTCAAAGTAAGCAGTACAATTTAATCGTATGAAATATTGTTATATACTGTAAAACGTAATCATATTAAATGAGTCGATATACATAATATATTGATAAAATACGCGAACATATACGTAAATCATTTAAGGGATTAATCATAAAGTATATGTAAAATGTTTGTATATCAAAAATATAAAAGTATAAAAACAACAAGAACTGTAACGTACATACAAAAGTAGAATTACTAGCCCAAAACTTGTGTATTGTGTTACAATTTTTGTTAGTTTTATTATTGAAGTAGGAGGAAACGACGCATGCAGAAAGCCTTTCGTAACGTGCTAGTTATCGCAATCATTGGCGTTATTATATTTGGCTTGTTTTCGTGGCTAAATGGTAACGGAAATATGCCAAAACAGCTTACATATAACCAATTTGTTAAGCAATTAGATAAAGGTGAATTAAAATCCTTAGAAATTCAACCAGAACAAAATGTATATATGGTAAGCGGTAAAACTAAAAAAGATGAAGATTATTCTTCAACTATTTTATATAATAATGATAAAGAGCTTGAAAAAATAACAGATAAAGCACAAAGTCAAGATGGATTGAAATTTACAGTTAAAGAAGAAGAAAAGCAAAGCGTATTTGTAAGTATTTTAACGACGTTAATACCAGTTTTAATCATAGCCTTATTATTTATTTTCTTCCTTAGTCAAGCACAAGGAGGCGGCGGTGGCGGCGGTCGTATGATGAACTTTGGTAAATCCAAAGCTAAAATGTACGACAGTCAGAAAAAACGTGTACGCTTCTCAGACGTAGCTGGCGCAGATGAAGAAAAACAAGAATTAATAGAAATTGTTGACTTCTTAAAAGATAATAAACAATTTAAGCAAATGGGTTCTAGAATACCTAAAGGTGTTTTACTTGTAGGACCTCCAGGTACAGGTAAAACGTTATTAGCTCGTGCAGTAGCTGGTGAAGCTGGTACACCATTCTTCTCAATCAGTGGTTCAGACTTCGTTGAGATGTTTGTAGGTGTCGGTGCAAGCCGTGTACGTGACTTATTTGAAAATGCTAAGAAAAATGCACCTTGTATTATCTTTATTGACGAAATCGATGCAGTTGGTCGTCAACGTGGTGCAGGTGTTGGTGGCGGTCACGATGAACGTGAACAAACGCTAAACCAATTACTAGTTGAAATGGATGGTTTCGGTGAAAACGAAGGTATCATTATGATTGCTGCTACAAACCGTCCTGATATTTTAGACCCAGCATTATTACGTCCTGGTCGTTTTGATAGACAAATTCAAGTTGGACGTCCAGATGTAAAAGGACGTGAAGCAATTCTGCACGTTCATGCTCGAAATAAACCACTTGATGAAACAGTAGACTTAAAAGCAGTTTCTCAAAGAACACCTGGTTTCTCTGGTGCAGATTTAGAAAACTTGCTGAACGAAGCATCATTAGTTGCAGTACGTGAAGGCAAGAAGAAAATAGATATGCGTGATATTGAAGAAGCGACTGACCGTGTGATTGCTGGCCCTGCTAAAAAATCACGTGTCATTTCTGAAAAAGAACGTAATATTGTTGCACACCATGAAGCCGGTCATACTATTATTGGTATGGTGCTTGATGAAGCAGAGGTTGTCCATAAGGTTACTATCGTACCACGTGGTCAAGCCGGTGGTTATGCAATGATGTTACCAAAACAAGATCGCTTCTTAATGACTGAACCAGAATTACTTGATAAGATCTGTGGCTTGTTAGGTGGTCGAGTTTCTGAAGATATTAATTTCAACGAAGTATCAACAGGTGCTTCAAATGACTTTGAACGTGCAACACAAATCGCACGTCAAATGGTTACTGAATATGGTATGAGTAAGAAACTTGGTACTGTTCAATTCTCAAGTAGCAGCAATGGACAAGTATTCTTAGGTAAAGACATGCAAGGCGAACCAGAATATTCTGGTCAAATTGCGTATGAAATTGATAAAGAAGTTCAACGTATTATTAAAGAACAATACGAACGTTGTAAAGACATTCTTTTAGAACATAAATCACAATTACTTTTAATTGCTGAATCTTTATTAAAAGAAGAGACATTAGTTGCTGAACAAATTCGTTCATTATTCTATGATGGCGTATTGCCAGAAGTTGATTACGATGCAGCAGAAGTTGTAAGTGATCAAGAAAGTGAATTTAAAGAAGGTAAATATGGTAAATCATATGAAGATGTACGAAAAGAACAACTAGAAGTTGGTAAAAAACAACAAGAAGAAGACCAACAAGAGGAAAAAGATATCGATAAAGAAAGCAAAGAAAGTGAACATGACAATGACGACTCAGAAGAGACAGGTCATGAACAAGCACCAAATATCGATAAACCTAGCAACCCAAGTGATCCTAATGATCCAAGCAATAGAAATTAATAACTGAACAAAAAGCTTCTTTCTGCTATCATATTGATGTGGAAAGAAGCTTTTTTATTATTCATCAATCAATAAAATTACAAACAGATATGTAGCAATTTTTTGATTGAACACGTACAATAAATTGCATTGATAAAAAGTATTATAAAATTCTATATAGAAGTTAGAAGACAATTTAAACACTTACAATGAATAAAAGGAGAAATTAAAGAAATGACAAATGATTACATTGTTAAAGCATTGGCTTATGAAGGACAGATAAGAGCATATAGTGCATTAACTACAGAAAGTGTTCAAGAAGCACAAACAAGACACTATACTTGGCCGACAGCATCCGCAGCACTTGGCAGAACAATGACTGCAACGTTGATGATGGGTGCAATGTTAAAAGGCGATCAAAAACTAACAGTTACAGTTGATGGACAAGGGCCAATCGGAAAAATTATAGCTGATGCAGATGCCAGCGGTCATGTCAGAGGATACGTGACGCATCCACAAACGCACTTCCCTCTAAATAACGTAGGAAAATTAGATGTTAGTAGAGCTGTTGGAACAAATGGTGCATTAACTGTAGTAAAAGACGTTGGAATGAAAGATTATTTCTCTGGTTCAAGTGAACTAGTCTCTGGTGAATTAGGCGATGATTTTACTTACTACTTTGCAAAAAGTGAACAAGTACCCTCATCTGTAGGGTTAGGCGTACTAGTGAATCCTGATAACTCTATAAAAGCTGCAGGTGGTTTTATCATACAAGTGATGCCAGGTGCAGAAGAAAAAACAATCAATAAATTAGAAACAGCAATCAACAACATGACACCCGTTTCGAAATTAATTGATCAAGGTTTAACTCCAGAAGAAATATTATATGAAATACTTGGTGAAGATGAAGTTCAAATTTTAGAAGAAATGCCTGCAAGTTTTGAATGTAATTGCGGTCACGAAAAGTTTTTAAATGCAATTAAAGGACTAGGCCAAGCTGAAATCGAAAGTATGATTAATGAAGATCATGGTGCAGAAGCAGAATGCCACTTCTGTAGAAATAAATATCAATATACAGAAAATGAATTACAGGAATTATTAGAAAAGATGTAAAAAATCCTTTAAAATGAAGTTTAAGTCACTATAAAGTATAAAAATATTGTAATTTTTAATCTTCTTAGTTGTATTCAAATCAAAATCTGATAAAATATAAAGTATATCCGATAGAAAAAGTAGGTTTTAAACTTTTTAATGAAAAGGAGCAATACTTATGACAAACAAACCAGTAAATAATGTCGTTGAAGTGATTGGCAATACGCCAGTAGTTAAGTTGAACAATGTGGTGGATGAAAATGCTGCAGATGTTTATGTGAAATTAGAATATCAAAATCCAGGTGGTTCTGTTAAAGACCGTATCGCGTTAGCAATGATTGAAGCGGCAGAGAAAGAAGGAAAAATCAAACCAGGAGATACAATTGTAGAACCTACGAGTGGTAATACAGGTATTGGTTTAGCTTTTGTATGTGCTGCGAAAGGTTATAAAGCAGTATTCACAATGCCAGAAACAATGAGTCAAGAACGTCGTAATTTATTAAAAGCTTATGGCGCAGAAGTTGTTTTAACACCAGGATCAGAAGCGATGAAAGGTGCAATTAAAAAAGCCAAAGAATTAAAAGAAGAATTTGGTTATTATGAACCACAACAATTTGAAAACCCGGCTAATCCACGTGTGCATGAATTGACAACTGGTCCAGAACTCGTTGAACAATTTGAAGGTAAAACCATTGATTCATTCTTAGCTGGTGTTGGCACTGGTGGTACATTAACTGGTGCAGGTAAAGTATTGAAAGAGAAATACCCTGACATTAATCTTGTAGCTATTGAACCTGAAGATTCTCCAGTATTAAGTGGTGGAGAACCAGGACCACATAAACTTCAAGGTTTAGGTGCAGGATTTGTACCAGATACTTTAGATACGAATATCTATGATGAAGTTATAAAAGTTGGTAATGAAACAGCGATGGATATGTCTCGTAAGGTTGCTAAAGAAGAAGGTATATTAGGTGGGATTTCTTCAGGTGCAGCAATTTATGCAGCTATAGAAAAAGCCAAATCTTTAGGTAAAGGTAAAACAGTAGTTACTGTATTACCAAGTAATGGTGAACGTTACCTTTCAACACCTCTATATTCATTTGAAGATTAAAAATATATTTATAAAACCGATTATGTGTAAGTATGATCAGTTTCAAATGTCGACAAGGTTTTTGACTTTGTCGACATTTTTTTATGACTTCTGTGAATGCTTTGTTTGTAGAGTTTTTAAAGACAACTAAAGCAATTGAAAAAGTACAATACGAAATGATTAAAATGTCTGAATACCAGCTATTAATTACAAAATGTGGAAATGGGTGAAATAAACGAGTTTACATTTTCCGACGATATGAACGTTGGTTACTGAAAAATTTATAAATTAGCGTTATTATAGAATAGTGATTACTAAGCTAACGATGAGTCATTTCATAGTGAAAGGAAGAAAGTAACGATGGCACATACAAAAATTATGGGCATATTAAACGTAACACCTGATTCATTTTCTGATGGCGGTAAATATAATTCAGTAGAAAAGGCTGTCAAAAGAGCGCAAGAAATGATTGAAGAGGGTGTAGATATGATTGACGTAGGTGGTATATCAACACGTCCTGGTTATGAGGAAATAAGTGTTACTGAAGAATTACAGCGCGTGGTCCCTGTTGTAAAAGCACTTAGCCAATTAGATGTTCAATTGTCTATTGATACATATAGAAGTGAAGTAGCAGAAGCAGCAATGAAATTAGGCGCTACAATGATTAATGATCAGTGGGCTGGATTATATGATGAAAAAATCTTTGACGTTGTATCTAAATATGAAGGTGAGATTATATTGATGCACAATGGTGATGGTCATAGATCAATGCCTGTTGTGGATGAAATGCTTGTGCATTTATTGAAACAAGCTAATAAAGCAGAAATGGCAGGTATCCCACAAGAAAAAGTTTGGATAGATCCTGGCATTGGTTTTGCAAAAACAAGAGATGAAGAAAAAGAAGTAATGGCACGCTTGGATGAATTAGTAGCTACAGATTATCCTGTGCTACTAGCGACAAGTAGAAAAAGATTTATTAAAGAAATGATAGATCGAGACACGCAAGCAATTGAAAGAGATGAAGCAACTGCAGCTACTACTGCATACGGTATAATGAAAGGCGTTAAAGGTGTGAGGGTTCATAACGTTGCGCTCAATGTCCGTTTGGCTCAAAGCATGGATTATTTAAAGGAGAATGAGGATGAAAGACACAATATTTCTTAACGGTATGAAGTTTTATGGCTATCACGGTGCATTACCAGCCGAAAATGAAATTGGTCAAATATTCATCGTTGATTTGACTATGAAAGTCGATTTAAGCCTTGCAGGTGAAACAGATCAAGTAACTGATACAGTTCACTATGGTGAAGTTTATGCAGATGTGAAATCAATCATGGAAAGTGAACCAGTGAATTTATTAGAGCATCTAGCTGAACGTATTGCAAAACGTATAAATTCACACTATAATCGTGTAATGGAAACGCAAGTTAGAATCACTAAAGAAAATCCCCCTATACCAGGTCATTATGAAGGTGTAGGTGTAGAAATAGTGAGGGAGAATTTATAATGTCATATGCGTACTTAGGTTTGGGAAGTAACGTTGGAGATAGAAAAGCACAGCTCGATCAATCAATTCGTATTTTAAATGAAACAGAAGGTATCAATGTAACACAAACATCACCAATTTATGAAACTGAACCTGTTGGATATGTTGAGCAACCGCAATTTTTAAATCAATGTATTGAAATAGAAACATCACTGACACCTCATGATTTATTAAAGGCATGTTTAGGAACAGAACAACAGTTGCATAGAGTGAGAGATATAAGATGGGGTCCTAGAACGTTAGATGTTGATATTTTATTATTTGAGGAACAAATCATAGATGAAGATGATTTGATCATACCGCATCCACGTATGTTAGAGCGTTCTTTTGTGCTCATACCATTAAATGATATTGCACCAGATTTTACTGAACCTCATACAAATAAAAAAATTAGAGATTTAGTAATGTTAGATAATTCAGTGAAACAATATAAAGGGTAAGGAAACAAATGTGTGTAAATTTCATGATGAAGCGGAATAGCAAAGCGCTATACTTGAATACGTATACTTTCAGTTTTATTATATAAAAACTGTAAAATTCATGTTGTTTCTTCAATCATATTGACAGGATAGTAACTTACCAAATTATAAATGAGTAACAATACCTTTCGTATTATCGTTAACTCTAATAAAATATTTAAGTAGATGTAAAAGGGAATACAATAGCATTATTTTATCTACAATTGATTAATAATACTGATATAACATTTTAAAGTTTAAATTACTTTATTACATTCATGACCTCTAGTAAAATTAAAAGTTGAAAAATTGGTACTAAGCACATAAGCAAATACCATCTTTGTATTTAAAAGATGGGGTGGTCATGGTAAAGTTAGAAATGATTGGAACAAATCAAAATACGGTAATCATCAATGATAGATATTCCTCGAATTCTAACAAAAAGGTTAATGCTAAAATTAAAATTGGATAAGAAGTATAAAGGAGAGAAAGTTATGTCAGAAGAAATGAACGACCAAATGCAGGTGCGTCGTCAAAAAATGCAAGAACTATACGATTTAGGTATCGATCCATTCGGCGGAAAATTTGTACGAACTTCAATGGCTACACCATTGCATGAAGATTGGGATCAATTCTCCAAAGAAGAATTACAAGAAAAAGAAGCAGAAAGTCATGTTAGCATTGCAGGACGTCTAATGACGAAACGTGGTAAAGGTAAAGCAGGTTTTGCACACGTACAAGATTTATCAGGCCAAATTCAAATTTATGTGAGAAAAGACCAAGTTGGAGAAGAACAATTTGAACTATGGAAATCAGCAGACCTAGGAGATATCGTAGGTATTGAAGGCGTTATGTTTAAAACAAACACAGGTGAATTGTCGGTCAAAGCAAAATCATTCACGCTCCTAACAAAAGCATTACGACCATTACCAGATAAATTTCATGGTTTACAAGATATTGAACAACGCTATCGTCAACGTTATTTAGATTTAATAACAAACCAAGATAGTACGCAAACTTTTATTAATAGAAGTAAAATCTTACAAGAAATGCGTAATTACCTAAACAATCAAGGATTCTTAGAAGTAGAAACTCCAATGATGCACCAAATTGCTGGTGGAGCTGCAGCGAGACCGTTTGTAACACATCACAATGCTTTGGATGCTACATTATATATGAGAATAGCAATAGAATTACACTTGAAACGATTAATTGTTGGTGGCTTAGAAAAAGTATATGAAATTGGTCGCGTGTTTAGAAATGAAGGCGTATCTACACGTCATAATCCAGAGTTCACAATGATCGAACTCTACGAAGCATATGCAAACTATCACGATATTATGGACTTAACAGAAGATATGATTAGACATATATCTAATAAAGTACTTGGTACTGCAAAAATTAATTATGGTGAAGAAGTTATTGACTTAGAATCAAACTGGAAACGAGTTCATATGGCTGATGCTGTCAAAGAAGCTACAGGCGTTGATTTCTTTAATGTTCAAAATGATGAAGAGGCAAAAACACTGGCTAAAGCGCATGGTGTTGAAATTACTGAAAATATGAAATACGGTCATATTTTAAACGAATTCTTTGAACAAAAAGTTGAAGAAACATTAATACAACCTACTTTTGTATATGGACACCCAATTGAAATATCACCATTAGCAAAGAAAAATCCAGAAGACCCTAGATTTACGGATCGCTTTGAATTATTTATTGTAGGTAGAGAACATGGTAATGCATTTACAGAATTAAATGATCCGATAGATCAAAGAGAAAGATTTGAAGCACAATTAGTTGAAAAAGAGCAAGGCAATGACGAAGCGCATGAAATGGATGAAGATTTCATTGAAGCATTAGAATATGGTATGCCTCCAACAGGTGGTCTAGGTATAGGTATTGATAGACTTGTCATGCTACTTACTGATTCAGCTTCAATTAGAGACGTATTACTTTTCCCATATATGAGACAAAAGTAATATAGCTCAACTTAATAATAAAGGATTAAATATTGTGGCTTACAAATAAAAGCTGGGATGTTTAATCCTTTTTATTTACAAATATAAACTATGCAAGAAACAAGGAAATACAAAAGGCTTAGAATTAAAATAGAAAATAATAAAAGTAATAAGATACAATTATGCATATTTATGCTATTTAAATATAAAAATATACTAAAAAAGGTATGGTAAACCTCGATTTCTTATGGTAAGATAATTCAAGTCGAGTTAAGTAAACGCAAATACATACGAAATAAATTTATGTTTAAATAAAAGTTACGAAAACTATTGACTTCAGCAAAAAAACATAGTATTATATAAAAGTCGTCGAAAACGAGCATTTACATATTAAATACTAAGTAAAGAACTTGTGAAATTCTTTAAAATAGTGTAAAATTAACTATTGTAATTGAATAACAAACAATGTATCATACATTGAGTAAGTTATTTTGTCTGGTGACTATAGCAAGGAAGTCACACCTGTTCCCATGCCGAACACAGAAGTTAAGCTCCTTAGCGCCGATGGTAGTCGGACTTACGTTCCGCAAGAGTAGGACGTTGCCAGGCTTTATAATAATCATGTGGAGGATTAGCTCAGCTGGGAGAGCATCTGCCTTACAAGCAGGGGGTCGGCGGTTCGAACCCGTCATCCTCCACCATTTAAAAAATGAATAGCCGGCCTAGCTCAACTGGTAGAGCAACTGACTTGTAATCAGTAGGTTGGGGGTTCAAGTCCTCTGGCCGGCACCATTTCATGAGCCATTAGCTCAGTTGGTAGAGCATCTGACTTTTAATCAGAGGGTCAGAGGTTCGAATCCTCTATGGCTCATCCAGTTTCAT
>NZ_JBFDVL010000011.1:0-67413 GCF_041008415.1 Staphylococcus cohnii species complex 1663 | reverse complement strand
TTTGAATTAAGCGCCCGTAGCTCAACTGGATAGAGTGCTTGACTACGGATCAAGAGGTTATGGGTTCGACTCCTATCGGGCGCGTAATTTAGATTGCTTCATCCTATGAAAAACGGGAAGTAGCTCAGCTTGGTAGAGCACTTGGTTTGGGACCAAGGGGTCGTAGGTTCGAATCCTGTCTTCCCGATATCTACTAAAATTCATTTAACTAAATGGGGGCTTAGCTCAGCTGGGAGAGCGCCTGCTTTGCACGCAGGAGGTCAGCGGTTCGATCCCGCTAGTCTCCACCATATTTATTGATACAAACTAAATTACAACGGCGGTGTAGCTCAGCTGGCTAGAGCGTACGGTTCATACCCGTGAGGTCGTGGGTTCGATTCCCTCCACCGCCACTATTGTTAGTTGTAAATTATACTCTGGACCTTTAGCTCAGTTGGTCAGAGCTAACGGCTCATAACCGTTCGGTCGCAGGTTCGAATCCTGCAAGGTCCATATAATTTTGGAGGAATACCCAAGTCCGGCTGAAGGGATCGGTCTTGAAAACCGACAGGGGCTTAACGGCCCGCGGGGGTTCGAATCCCTCTTCCTCCGCCATTTTAAAACAATTTAATAGTATAATTATCGTATATTTTTGGAGGAATACCCAAGTCTGGCTGAAGGGATCGGTCTTGAAAACCGACAGGAGCTTAACGGCTCGCGGGGGTTCGAATCCCTCTTCCTCCGCCATTAATATCATTAACGCGGGATGGAGCAGTTCGGTAGCTCGTCGGGCTCATAACCCGAAGGTCGGTGGTTCGAATCCGCCTCCCGCAATTACATAGTTTGGTCTCGTAGTGTAGCGGTTAACACGCCTGCCTGTCACGCAGGAGATCGCGGGTTCGATTCCCGTCGAGACCGCCATTATTTTTAACATTATGGTTCAATAGCTCAGTTGGTAGAGCAATGGATTGAAGCTCCATGTGTCGGCAGTTCGACTCTGTCTTGAACCATTTTATACAAGCCGGCCTAGCTCAACTGGTAGAGCAACTGACTTGTAATCAGTAGGTTGGGGGTTCAAGTCCTCTGGCCGGCACCATTTTCATGGAGGGGTAGCGAAGTGGCTAAACGCGGCGGACTGTAAATCCGCTCCTTCGGGTTCGGCAGTTCGAATCTGCCCCCCTCCACCATTCAATTTAATAGGGGCATAGTTCAACGGTAGAATAAAGGTCTCCAAAACCTTCGATGTGGGTTCGATTCCTACTGCCCCTGCCATGGCGGTTGTGGCGAAGTGGTTAACGCATCGGATTGTGGTTCCGACACGCGTGGGTTCGATTCCCATCAACCGCCCTTATTGATTAATGGGCTATAGCCAAGCGGTAAGGCAACGGACTTTGACTCCGTCACGCGCTGGTTCGAATCCAGCTAGCCCAGTTTTATTGGCGGCATAGCCAAGTGGTAAGGCAGAGGTCTGCAAAACCTTTATCACCGGTTCAAATCCGGTTGCCGCCTCCATGAATTATGCGGGAGTAGTTCAATTTCTAGAACACATTCCTTCCCGGAATGAGATATAGGTGCAAGTCCTATCTTCCGCTCCATTTAATTTAATATTATGCGGGAGTAGTTTAACTCTTAGAACACATTCCTTCCCGGAATGAGATATAGGTGTAAGTCCTATCTTCCGCTCCATTTATTTTATATTATGCGGGAGTAGTTTAACTCTTAGAACACATTCCTTCCCGGAATGAGATATAGGTGTAAGTCCTATCTTCCGCTCCATTATCACTTCCAGGTTGGAAGTTTTTTGTTTATAATATTGAGCCAGCGTGGCGGAATTGGCAGACGCGCGGGACTCAAAATCCCGTTCCTTTTTGGAGTGTCGGTTCGATCCCGACCGCTGGTATAATTAGTGTTTAAATAGAGAGAAAATATCTCAGAAATCCCATATTTATGGGGTTTCTTTTTTTTATGATTTAAAATGTATATGATTTATTTTGAATTCTGGTAGCTAGGTGTATATGCAGAAATTTAATGATTATATCTTAGTTTATAACTTTAAACTTAATATTGTACTTTAGTCGAAAATATAATATTATTAGTCTAATGTTATATTTGGAGGATACAAGAATGGTAAAATCAGGCACAGCTAAAATTACAGGGAAATCATTTTTTGGTAATATTTTACAAGCTGTTGGAGCAGGTGTAGTCATTGCATTAATACCTAATGCATTATTAGGTGAATTATTAAAATTTTTTAAAGAAGGTAACAAATTATTAGAGACTGTTTATCAGTTAGTAGTTTTAATCCAATCATTTATGGCATTTATTATTGGTGTTTTAGCAGCACATCAGTTTAAATTTAATGGGGCTGGCGTCACTATGATAGGTGTTTCCGCTATGATAGGTAGTGGTGCTGTTAAAATGACTGAAGGTGGATTTTTACTTAATGGTACTGGTGATATCATAAATACTATTTTAGTTGTAGTGATAGCTTGTACTTTGTATTTGTTATTACAAAATAAGTTAGGATCACTGGAAATGATTCTATTACCTGTTATTATTCCAGTTTTAAGTGGTGTTATAGGCTTGTTTACATTAGGTTATGTGACAAATGTCACTAAAGGAATCGGTCATATAGTAAATGCCTTTACAGAATTAAATCCATTAATGATGTCAATATTGATTTGTGTTACCTATGCGTTGTTAATGGTTACACCAATATCTGTAGTTGCTATAGCAACGGCAATCAGTTTATCAGGTTTAGGTAGCGGTGCAGCTAATATGGGTATTGTTGCAGCTTGTGTGACATTTTTATTTGGTTCAATTAGAGTTAACGGGGCCGGAGTCAATTTAGTATTGATAATTGGTGCTGCTAAGATGATGATACCTGTTTATTTTAAGCATTTAATTATTGCAATACCGTTAATAATTAATGGAGTGATTGGCGGTTTAATCGCTTACTTTATTGGCATTAAAGGTACACCAATGTCTGCTGGTTTTGGTTATACAGGATTAGTTGGGCCGATTAATGCATTTAATCGAATGGATGGAGATCCTAACATGAATATTATTTTATTAGTATTTGGATATTTTATAATACCATTTGTTTCTGCATTCTTTGTGCATGAAATTTGTAAAAAAATGATGCGTAAATATACAGATGATATTTATAAGTTTGAGATTCCTAAACAATAATGAAATAACAAAATTTAATAGATCATAAGTTTTTGGATTTATTTGTTTTTTAGTATCATTATGTATGATTACAACAGATATTTAACTTTAAACTGATATAAATAGTTGAAATCAAGACAATACTCAAGCACCTTCATTTTAAATGGAGGTGTTTTTTTAATATGCAGTGAATATTACTGTCATCACACCATATCCCAAATACCATTTTATATAATCACATTAACTAGAATTTTTAAAATTAAGAAAAATGATACATATATCATATTGAATATTTTTGCGTTATTATGTATAATAATAAATATTATGGAAAGGAGATAAATAGATGAAACAAATATTGAAAATAATTACCGTTTTTTCACTCCTTATAAGTACTTTAATTATTTACATAAATCCAGAAGTAAATGCTAATGAAAAAGACCAATGGCAAAAAATTAAAGAACGTGGTGAATTGCGTGTTGGTTTATCAGCTGATTATGCACCTTATGAGTTTGAACATAATGTTAATGGTAAATCAAAGTATGCAGGTATTGATATTGATATCGCAAAAAAGATTGCGAAAGATAATCATTTAAAACTGAAAATTGTAAATATGCAATTTGATAGTTTATTAGGAGCGATTCAAACTGGTAAGATTGATATCATTATCTCAGGAATGACACCGACACCTGAACGTTTAAAAGAAGTAGATTTTTCAAAACCTTATATGACAGTCGACCAAAAAATGATTATTAAAAAGTCAGAAACTGATCGTTTTAAAACAATAGAAGATTTTGCGAATAAAAAAATCGGTGTACAAAAACAAACACAGCAAGAAAAAATAGCACAAACTGAAATAGATAATGCACAAATTCAATCTTTAACGCGTGTACCTGAAGTTATAATGTCGTTAAAAAGCGGAAAAGTTAATGGAATGGTGATTGAAGGTCCTGTTGCAGAAGCATATTTAAAACAAAATAAAGATTTAACTTTTGCTAATGATGTTAAATTCAATGAAGGTAGAAAGGAAACGGCAATTGCCTTACCTAAAAATTCTCCAATACTCATGGAGAAATTAAATACTTCAATCAAAGATGTTAAAAATAAAAATTTGCTAGAAGATTATAAAGCGTCAGCTGCTGATGCAATGCAAAAAGATGACGGTAATTTCTTTACAAAATATGGTAATTTTTTCCTAAAAGGAATTAAAAACACAATTTTAATTTCTATAGTTGGTGTTGTTTTAGGAGCTGTATTTGGTGCATTGATTGCATTATTAAAACTAAGTCAAATTAAAATATTGAGATGGATTTCTTCAGCTTATATCGAATTTTTAAGAGGCACTCCTTTATTAGTACAGGTTTTCTTAGTTTATTTTGGTACTACAGCAGTATTAGGTCTAGATATCTCAGCTTTAATATGTGGTATGATAGCACTTGTTATAAATTGTTCAGCATATATTGCTGAAATAATAAGAGCTGGTATAAATGCAGTTGATAAAGGGCAAACTGAAGCCGCAAGAAGTTTAGGTCTTACTTATGGTCAGACAATGAAATCGGTTATTTTGCCACAAGCTATAAAAAACATATTACCGGCTTTAGGTAATGAATTTGTCACTGTGATAAAAGAATCGTCAATTGTATCTTTCATAGGCGTTAGTGAAATAATGTTTAATGCACAAGTTGTACAGGGAGCATCATTTGATCCATTCACGCCGCTTATTGTAGCAGCAATTTTATACTTTATACTTACATTTACTTTATCGAGAGTGATGTATTTCTTCGAAGGGAGATTGAAAGTTAGTGATTAATATTAAAAATTTATATAAATCGTTTGGAAAAAATGAAGTTTTAAAGGGAATTAATCTAACTGTGGATAAAGGTGATGTTGTTGCTATAATAGGTCCTTCAGGTAGTGGTAAAAGTACGCTTTTACGCTGTATGAACCTGCTCGAAACACCTACAAGTGGGGAAGTAGTATTTAAAGAGCATAGTTTAACAAATGAAAAAACTAAATTAGAAGCATTAAGACAACAGATGGGTATGGTTTTCCAAAATTTTAATTTGTTTCCACATAAAAAAGTTATAGATAATATTATATTGGCGCCGAGTTTATTAAAAAAGGGAAGTCAAAATGAATTGAAAAAAGAAGCAATGGATTTGTTGAAAAAGGTTGGATTGGAAGATAAAGCTAATGCATATCCATCTCAATTATCCGGGGGACAAAAACAAAGAGTTGCGATTGCTAGGGCTTTAGCAATGAATCCAGAAGTACTTCTATTTGATGAACCTACTTCAGCATTAGATCCTGAAGTGGTTGGAGATGTTTTAGAAGTAATGAAAACTTTAGCTAAAGAGGGTATGACTATGGTAGTTGTAACACACGAAATGAATTTCGCTAAAGATGTGAGTGATAAGGTTGTGTTTATGGCAGATGGTGTCATTGTAGAATCAGGGACACCACAAAATATTTTTGAACAGCCGCAACATGATAGAACTAAAAACTTTTTAGCACGTGTTTTATAGTTACAAAATGGACCAAGATGTTATGAAAATGGATTATAGTTATTCATTCATAGCATCTTGGTTTTTTTATATAAAAATTTGAATTCTCGAATTCTCTTATTAATAATGAATGTGTTAAACTAAAGAATGTATGTTTTTAAGGTGGGGTGTAAAAAATGAATATAAATCAATTGAAACAAGATGTTATAGACTATGCACATTCAATTGGTATTGATAGTATTGGTTTTACTACTGCTGACCCATTTGATGAATTAAAACAAAAATTAGTTGATTATCATGAAAAGGGCTATGCTTCAGGATTTGAAGAACCAGACATTGGATTACGTACTGAACCCAAATTAACATTACCTACTGCAAGATCTATCATTGCCATTGCTGTTGGTTATCCTAATAAATTGAAGGGTGCACCTAGAAGTGTGCGTGGAGACAGAAGAGGTATGTTTGCTAGGGCATCTTGGGGTCAAGATTATCATTCAATCATGAGAAAACGTTTAGATAAATTAGCTGAGTATTTAGAGACTAGAGTACCAGATGTAGAAATTAAATCAATGGTTGATACAGGTGTGTTGTCAGACCGAGCTGTAGCAGAACGTGCAGGATTAGGTTATGTAGGTAGAAATGGATTTGTTATAAATCCAGATCTCGGAACATGGACTTATCTAGGTGAAATGTTAGTAAGTGTTCCTTTTCCTCCTGATGACCCAATCATTGATAGTTGTGGAGATTGTACAATATGTGTTGATCGATGTCCAACAGGGGCCCTAGTAGGAGATGGCCAACTAAATAGTCAAAAATGTATTAGCTTTTTAACACAAACAAAAGGTTATCTACAAGATGAATATCGATATAAAATAGGTAATCGTCTCTATGGCTGTGATACATGTCAACAAGTCTGCCCAAGAAATCGTGGTATCAATACACAGCATGATGATATTGTATTAGAGCCAGAAATATTAAAACCAAGGTTAGTACCACTATTACAAATGAGCAATAAGGAATTTAAAAATACTTATGGTCATTTAGCGGGCGCATGGAGAGGTAAAAAACCAATTCAAAGAAACGCAATTCTAGCATTAGCACATTTTAAAGAAGAAACTGCGATACCTGAATTACAAGAAGTCGCATTGAATGATCCAAGACCGATGATTAGAGCTACTGCTTTTTGGGCAATTGGACAAATTCAAGGAGAGCAAGCAAGATCATTTATTGAATCACACTACGATAGTGAATTAGAGGAAGTCCAACATGAGATGATAAAAGGACTAAATATGAGGAGAGAATAAAAAGCATGACCAACCACATTGTATTATTTCAACCACAGATACCTGGAAATACTGGCAGTATCGCTAGAACTTGTGCTGGCACTTACACACATTTACATCTTATAAAACCATTAGGATTTAGTACAGATGACAAAATGCTGAAAAGAGCAGGATTAGATTATTGGGATGCAGTAAATATCAATTATTATGAAAATATAGAATCGTTTTTTGAAACTACGGAAGGTAAATATTATTTATTAACTAAGTTTGGAGAAAAAACTTATTCTGATTTTGATTTTACTAATGAAGATGAAAATCATTATTTTATTTTTGGTAGAGAAACGACGGGCTTACCTGATTGGGTAAAGGACAAATATAAAGATACAGCTTTAAGAATTCCCATGAATGATAATATAAGATCATTAAATTTATCCAATACTGCTTCTTTACTTATTTATGAAGCATTGAGACAACAAAATTTCCCAAATTTACATTAAAATCTATATTAATCAATGAAAAACGACTTTGACATTTGTATAATATAGTTAAAGCTAAAAGTGAGTATTTGAAAATTTAGTTGATTATTAAAATTAAGTAGTTTATGAAGATAGCTTCAAGGGTATTATTATAAATAATGCTAGAACGCGTCTTAAAAGATTAAGAGGAGTGTAATAACTATGGCAATGAACTTTAAAGTTTTAGAAAACGAAAAAAGTGTAGCAGAATATGCTGCAGATATTTTAAGAAAACAGTTTAACAATAATCCAACTACGATAGCAGGTATCCATTTATCTAATGATAATGCACCAGTATTAGATGAATTAAAGAAAAATGTAGATGATCATGCAGTAGATTTCAGTCAAATTAATATATTAGATTATGATAGCAATAAATCATATTATGAAGCGTTAGGCGTACCAGAAGGCCAAATATATGGTGTTTCATATGGTCAAGATACGGAGTCATTTATAAGTGATAAAATCAAAACTAAAGAAAATAAAGGTAAATTGATTACACAAATACTTTCAATTGATACAAATGGTAGACTTAATGTAAGTATTAATCATGGTCTATTTTCTGCAAGAGAAGTAATTTTAGTGATTACTGGTAGTGAGAAAAAAGATGTTGTGCATAAATTATATGAAGAAAATGGTAAAACTTCTTTTGAACCATCTGATTTAAAAGCACATCGCATGGTGAATGTTATTTTAGATGAGGCTGCTGCTGAGGGTCTTCCTGAAGATGTTCGTCACTATTTCACTGCACGTTTCGCATAAAATTCAAAATGTGAGGTGTAACCAATGACTAATGATAATGTAAATAAAAAGTCTACCAACCATGATGGAGAACCACAAAATGAAATGGTTGATGATTTTGAAGATATTGTAGAATTGGGCAAAGAAATGGAACAAATTTCAGAAGAAAATGATGAAGATAAATTAGATAAATCACATGATTCTAACGTACGTTCAGATTTAGATAATTAAGTTAGTGAGTTTATTTAGTAAGTGAAAAAATTGAAATAAAGTTTAAATTGTTAGTCAATACGTGTGATTTACAATAAAAATTATTAATTCGTTTATAAATACATGGAAGCGTGTAAGTGTTGATCAAATATTAATATTTGATGTCTTACTCGCTTCTATTTTTTTATAAATGTAATCAATTTGCCACGTTATTAGTATGTGGTTATATGAATATTAAAAAAACAATGCCAACATAAATTTGATTATGTTATTATTAAGTCATTATTTGAATTTAAGGAGTTATCATTAATATGTTAAGTAACTATTGGAAATATCTCATGATATGTGCGGTAATTGTAAATTTAATTTCTATAAAAGGATTTCCTATGGCCATTGGTGCAATATATTTACCAATCTTATTTAAAATTATTCAATTACAAATCAACTTGTCACATGGTCTCGTAGATAAAGTCAATGCTTCTACATTTGTAAAAAGTAATCAAACTGGAATCATTATTAGTGTATTGTGTTGTATTGTTATAACAGTATTATTATTTAAACCGCTTGGTGATTTTTATAATAGTTTAACTGGGTTTTTAGGACTTCTTATCACAGTTAGTCCTGTAACAATGATTATTGGTGCAATACTTTTAATTTTAACTGCAATAGGTATAATACAAGCAGCAAAGATGAAATTTAATGATGTAACAATTACAAAATAATAATGAATGATGTTTAAAAACCAGAGACTAAAATTAGTTTCTGGTTTTATTAATAGTTAGTAATTAATTGTTTGAATGTACAAATCAAAGTTAATAATCAGACATTTTTCAATGGAATGAAAACGCTATATTAAAGAGATTGCCCAGTTAAATTAATTAATGCTATACTAAAGTTAAATACATATTGAAGGGGAGATTTTTAAATGTCAGTTAGAATTGAACATGATACATTTGGTGAAATTGAAGTACCTGCAGATAAATACTGGGGTGCACAAACAGAAAGAAGTAAACGAAACTTTCCTGTTGGCAAAGAACAAATGCCAATTGAAGTTGTTTATGGATTTGCTCAATTAAAAAGAGGGGCAGCATTAGCCAATCATGAATTAGGAAAACTAAGTGACGCAAAAAAAGATGCTATTGTGCATGCATGTGATCGTATCTTAAACAAAGAATTAGATGAACACTTCCCATTAGTCGTTTGGCAAACTGGAAGCGGTACACAAAGTAATATGAACGTCAACGAAGTAGTGAGTTATGTTGCGAACATGTATCTCAAAGAGCAAGGTAGCGATGAATCAATACATCCAAATGATGATGTGAATAAATCTCAAAGTTCAAATGATACTTTCCCAACTGCGATGCATGTTGCACTATATAATGAAATTGAGGTAAAACTTGAACCGGCATTAAAATCATTACGTGATACTTTTAAAGAAAAAGAAGAAAAGTTTAATGAAATTATTAAAATAGGGCGTACTCATTTACAGGATGCTACACCTATTCGTTTAGGCCAAGAAATAAGTGGATGGCGTTATATGTTAGATAAATGTGAAACATTACTTAGTGAATCAAAAGCCCATATTTTAAATTTAGCAATCGGTGGTACTGCAGTAGGTACCGGTATCAATGCGCACCCAGAATTTGGTGATAAAGTTGCTGAATTTATTTCAAAAAATACAGGGTATCCATTTGTATCATCTGAAAATAAATTTCACGCATTAACTGCACATGATGAAGTCGTTCAATTACATGGTTCACTCAAAGCATTAGCTACTGACTTAATGAAAATTGCAAATGATGTGAGATGGTTAGCGTCTGGACCACGTGCTGGACTTGCTGAAATTTCTATACCAGAAAACGAACCTGGTTCATCTATCATGCCTGGTAAAGTCAACCCAACACAATGTGAAATGTTGACGATGGTTGCAGTTCAAGTTATGGGAAATGACACAGTGGTTGGCATAGGTAGTTCACAAGGGAATTTTGAATTAAATGTCTATAAACCTGTTATTTTGCATAATACATTGCAGTCTATATACTTATTAGCAGATGGCATGCAAACATTTAATGATAATTGTGCAGTAGGCATAGAACCAATTGAAGAAAACATTGATAATTATTTAAATCAATCACTAATGTTAGTAACAGCTTTAAATCCTCATATTGGTTATGAAAAAGCTGCTAGCATAGCTAAAAAAGCCCACCGTGAAGGTTTAACATTAAAAGAGTCGGCTGTTCAATCTGGATATTTAACTGAGGAACAGTTTAATGAGTGGATTAAACCTGAAGATATGGTTGAACCTAAGTAATTTTAAAAAATAAAGGAATATCAATATCTTTGATTAACGAAGAAACGTCAATTTCTATTGAAATTGACGTTTCTTCATTTATAAAAGTTTTCAATTACGCTAAACTATTTTTTATATTTATTAGCACCATTATAGAATTACATTTTTTGTTTACTTCTAGGTTAGAGATAATAATATTAGGGTTTAAGTTATCATTTCCTAAATATAATCAAAAAATGATTTATAGTTTAAAGTTTACCAATTCTGTTTAAGTCTTCAGCTAATATGATATCGGTCTTCTTATTGAATGAATGCGTAAGTGTCTACATTTATTATGACTCTTATTAACAACAATGGTGTGTGTACGATAAAATCTATAAAAAGAATTAGAAATGTAACTTTACATATTTAGATTTCATCATCTAAACTAACTGAAATTTTTTCTTGTGTTAAAGGATGAATAAATTCTATTTTGTAACTATTTAATTGAAGTTGTCTTAACGTCGAATCACCATATAATGGGTCACCGATAACTGGATGTCCAATTTCTGCTAAATGTACACGTATTTGGTGTGTTCTACCCGTATCTAATTTTAAATCGACTTCACATACATTTTCTTTAACCATGCGAGAAGTTAAAATATGTGTAATGGCAGATTGACCTGTAGTAGACACTCGGCGCTTATTCGAGTGAAATTTATCTTCACCTATAGGTGCATCAATGGTTTGTGGTTTTATTGGTAATAAGCTATGTACGTTTGCCTTATAGATACGATCAATTTTATTTTCCTCTAACATACGGTCGAGGATTTTTTTCATTAAAGGATTTTTGGCAACTATTAAAAGACCAACTGTCTCTTGATCCAAGCGATGTATTGGTTCTACATAATCGCTTTTAATGGTATATATCACATGATTCATTAATGTATTACTTTCTTTTAAATCATTGGGGTGCGTTTTAACCCCTTTAGGCTTCATAACGATGGCTAGATCATTGTCTTCATAATAAATTTGTGCAAATCGATAGCTTGGTAAATAATTACTCTTTTCATCTGGTGTTGG
The DNA here is from genome assembly GCF_041008415.1 of Staphylococcus cohnii species complex 1663. Classification (NCBI taxonomy): domain Bacteria; kingdom Bacillati; phylum Bacillota; class Bacilli; order Caryophanales; family Staphylococcaceae; genus Staphylococcus; species Staphylococcus cohnii species complex 1663. The sequence continues at coordinate 55,661 of NZ_JBFDVL010000011.1, read as the reverse complement.
AATATAAACATGGTCGCCGGCATAAACTTGTGACGTAAGTTTTGCATTTTTATCATTGACTTTAATCTCTTTTGACATATTTAAATTGTGTAAATCTTTTTTTGGCAATTGTAATTGCTGGAAAATTTCTCTTAGTGTTAACGCATTATAATTTTCTGGGATTTGAAATTTCATAATATCCTCCTCTTTGACCAATTATTATCATACCATAAACACGCTGTTAAAAATATTAGACCTTGCGATTGATTTAATAATTTTTCATATTATTTAAGTCCAATTAAAAAGTAATTATTTATCTATTTTTAAATGCTTAACAAACTTGTATAATGTATGTAAATAGTGTTGTTAAAGAATGGACTGGTTAAATGGAAAAACCGACTAGATTAGCATTATTAAAAGAAATTGCTGAATTTTTAAATGAAGAAACAGAAACATATAGTATGCTACAAGGCGCATTGAAATCATTAATTGATGGAAGTGAATTTACAACGGGATGGATTTTTTTCATTGATGATGTGGGGCAGCATGAACTCGTATCATATAATGGTTTGCCAGGCGCATTGGAAAATAACCATTGTCAGTATATGCGAAAAGGAACGTGTTGGTGTGTTCAAGCATATCAAAATAAGAAATTAACGAAGGCTTCAAATATTATAAATTGTTCGAGAATTAATTTAGCGAATCGAGCTTATCATGAAGAAACTGATGGTATTACACACCATGCTACAGTTCCATTAAGATCTGGTGAAGAGCAATTTGGATTACTCAATGTTGCAACGCCTTATACGAGGAGATATAGCGCAGAAAACTTAGAGTTGTTAGAATCTGTTGCATTACAAATTGGATCAGCGATTAAAAGGATTTTGTTAACAGATCAAGAAAAAGAAGCTGCGCGTATTAGTGAACGCAATAGATTAGCAAGAGATTTACATGATTCTGTAAACCAAATGCTTTTTTCTGTTAAGTTGACAGCACATGCAGCATTAGGGATGACACAAGAAAATGTTTCTCGTAAAGCGTTTCAAGTGATTGAAGATACGAGTCAACAAGCAGTTAATGAAATGAGAGCTTTGATATGGCAATTAAAACCCGTTGGATTAGAGCAAGGATTGGTTAATGCGTTAAAACAGTATAGTAAGTTACTACAGTTAGAGTTAGTCGTTAAAGTAGATGGTTTGATTAAACTACCAAGTCAAATCGAGGAAAATGTTTATAGAATTGTTCAAGAAGCGATGAATAACACAAAAAAGCATAGTGAAACCACTCAAGTTCGATTAGATTTAGTTCAAGATGATAATTATTTATTGGTTACGATTGCTGATTTTGGAAAAGGTTTTGATAAACATAAATCAAACCTTTATCACTCACATGGTTTAAATAATATGAAACAACGGACTAAACAGATAAGTGGTAATTTGACAATTGAAGGTGAACCAAACAAAGGTACAAAAATTCATATCTCAATACCGTTATAAAGTGTCGAAAGGAAGGTCAAGATGAATCAAATCATTTTGGTAGATGATCACCATATCGTTAGGCAAGGTTTAGAATTTCTATTATCAACAGTTGATGATATAGAGGTTGTTAAAGGTTTTTCAGATGGCAAATCATTTTTAAAATATTTAGAAGCGCATGAATTACCTGATATCGTATTATTAGATTTAGTGATGCCCAATATGAATGGAATAGAAATCACTGAAATTATGAAGCAAAAATATCCAGAAGTTAAAATATTAGTGCTAACCAGTTATGTAGACGATGAACATGTGATTTCGGCAATTGATAAAGGCGCCGATGGTTATGAAATGAAAGATGTTGAACCTGAGAAGTTGATTAAAACAATTAAAAACGTGTTGTCAGGTGAAAAAGTTATCCATCCACAAGCTCAAAGCGTTATGGAGTCAGTAAGTAGTAAACCGCACTATACAAATAAACTATCTAAACGTGAATCTGAAGTCTTGACAGAAATGGCAAAGGGTAAAACAAATAAAGAAATTGCGGAAACTTTATTTGTCTCAGAAAAAACTGTTAAAACCCATGTCAGTCACATATTCGCTAAATTGCAAGTATCTGATCGCACACAAGCGGCGATTTATGCTATGCAGAATAATCTTATATAAATTATTAGATGTTATGTAAATATTATTTTACATAGCATTTTTTTGTCGTGTATATACTTTTGTTTCAAAATGTATAATATTACTATATAATGTAGCTAATAAACATAAAGGGGGATGTTGTTATGAAGACTAAAAATCTTTCATTGAAAATTGTTATAGCGTTAATACTCGGTATAGCAATAGGGTCTATATTTAACATGTTTGCTCAATCAAGTTTTGTGATCAACGTTGATAAATATGTCTTTAACGTGATTGGGCAAATTTTTCTGAATTTAATTTTCATGTTAGTAGTGCCTGTTGTGTTTGTTTCAATTGTATTAGGTGTAGTAGGGGTAGGTGATCCTAAATTATTAGGTGGTATTGGGTTAAAAACGATTAGTTTCTTTTTAACTACTACTGCAATAGCAATTATAATTGGGATTACTTTAGCTTTAGTTTTACAGCCGGGTGAGGGGAAATCAGATTTATTAAAAAGTGAGGATGTATCAAGTTATCAAAAAACATTAGATAAAGAGGATAATTCACAAAGTTCTGCAGCCAATCAATCATTTGATCAAACATTGATTAATCTATTTCCTAAAAACCCGTTACAAGCTATGAGTGAAGAAAATATGTTGCAAATTATTACATTTGCTATTTTCATTGGGATAGGTTTGATTATGGTTGGTTCGAAGGCTGAAGGGGTATACCGGTTATTTGAGCAAACCAATGAAGTTTTAATGTATATTGTAACGATGATCATGAGCGTGTTTGCACCTATTGGTACTTTTGGTCTTGTTGCACATGCGTTTACAGGAGCAGGGTTTGGAGCTATCCAACAACTTGGTATGTATTTCTTTATAGTGTTGCTTGCGCTATTTATCCATTTCTTTGTTATATATGGTTCAGCAGTGAAGTTTATAGCTAAATCAAGTCCACTGAAATTCTTTAAAGATTTTCTTCCGGCAATTACACTTGGTTTCAGTGCTTCGAGTTCTACAGCCACTTTACCAGTGTCGCTTAAATGTACTAAGAATATGGGTGTTAGACCAGAAGTAGCATCTTTTGTACAACCTCTTGGCGCTACAATCAACATGGATGGTACGGCAATCATGCAAGGTGTTGCAACGATATTTATTGCACAAATATCTGGGGTAGAGCTTTCATTTATGCAAATTATAACTGTTGTAGTCATCGCTGTAGTAGCATCCATTGGTACTGCAGGTGTCCCTGGGGTTGGACTGATAATGTTAGCGATGGTTTTAAATGCCGTTGGATTGAATCCAGCAGCAATTGGTATTATCTTAGGTATTGATAGATTGTTGGATATGACGAGAACATCTGTCAATATTACAGGTGATGCTGCATGTGCACTAATCATTTCAAAAGCTGAAGATAAAAAATTAGCTGCTAAAAATGAAAGTTAATTAAATAAGAGATATAAATTAAAGATATTTAAAATTTGAGAGTGGCCCTAACATTGAAATATGCTGGCCACTCTTTTTTGTGATACGTGAGAAGTGTTGCAAATGAGTTGTTGATTTATAAAAATTTTTTTCTTAAAAAATAAACCATCACTATGATAGTTTAGTATTAGATTAACCTGATAGATGACTTATTAAGAATGAAGTACATTGTACAATTCTACAAATTTTTTACCATCTTTTCTAGGAACCTGATCAAATAGCCAAGGCTCTCCATCAGACTCCATAATCGTTATTCTAAAAGGAGTTAAAGATAGACCAAATTTAACACTTTGAAGTTCATTAAAAGGGAATAAACTTTTGATTTCATGATTTTCAATTATTCCTTTTGCTTTAAACGTAATTTTATCATTATATAACGTCAATATGCCTGGAATCATTTGCGCATTAATAAATTTCATAGAAGCACTGATAGAAATTAGTTCTGTTGAAGAATGATTATTCAAAGAAACATCCCCTTAAAATTTGTTTTAGTTAATATATCATTTTGCATAGTGTTATTCAAATTCGTGTTCATTAACAAAAAAGAAAAGTAGTGAATGATATCTATATTTCAACAGATATCAATTCACTACTTATTTGATGAACTACATTTTAATAAGCGCGATTATTTTAACGTGTCGTAATAAAGTTAAATAGGGGTGTAACCTTTAAAATTTACATATTGATAAGCCTGTTTTACTTCAGCCTCGGTAGGTGCTGTTATTTGATCTAAAGCATAAGTTAAACCTAGTGATTGCCATTTATGCACACCTAATTGGTGATATGGCAGTATTTCAAAGTACTCAACGTTGTCGAGTGAATTTATAAATTCGCCTAACCTTATCAAATCTTTTTTATCATCTGTGAGACCTGGCACTAGTACATGTCTTATCCAAACGGGTTGATTTTTAAGAGAAAGTGTTTTAGCAAAGTTTAATATATGTGTATTAGGTTGGCCAGTTAATTCCTTATGTTTAGCATTATCAATATGTTTAATATCTAATAATATTAAGTCTGTAAACTTTAGCAAAGCATCTAATTGTTTTTCAAAAGTATGTGTATTTTTCGCTGTACCAGCTGAAGTGTCAATGCAGGTGTGAATATCATGTGCTTTTAATGATTGAAATAAGGCGGTTAAAAATTTGATTTGTAATAATGGTTCACCGCCACTAACTGTCACGCCCCCACCTGATGCATCGAAATATGGTTTGAAAGGAGTTATTTCATTTACCATTTCCTCAACTGTGACTGCGCGTGTATAATCATTTATTTTCCAAGTATCGGGATTATGACAGTATAAACATCTTAATAAACACCCTTGAGTAAATAATATATATCGTAGTCCTGGACCATCAACGGTACCCAAACTTTCAACAGAATGCAAATGTCCTTTTAGCATATAGAGGCCACCTTAAATTCAAATTACATTTTTTCATGGAAAGTACGTGAAATAACATCTAATTGTTGTTCGCGTGTTAATTTAATAAAGTTAACCGCATAACCAGATACGCGAATCGTTAATTGTGGATATGCTTCAGGATGTTCCATTGCATCTAGTAACGTTTCCCTATTAAACACATTAATGTTTAAGTGGTGTCCGTGTTGCATAGCATAGCCATCCAACATACTTGTGAGATTTTTACATTGATCATTACTTTCCTTACCTAGTGATTTTGGAACGATACTAAATGTATTGGATATGCCGTCTTTACAACAATCATAAGGTATTTTTGCAACTGTACTTAATGATGAAAGTGCACCTTTTTGGTCGCGTCCATGCATTGGGTTTGCACCTGGTGCAAAGGGTTCTCCGGCTTTACGTCCATCTGGTGTATTTCCTGTCTTTTTACCATATACTACATTTGATGTTATCGTTAACACACTCATTGTATGTTCTGAATTACGATAAGTTTTATGACTACGTAATTTTGTCATAAAGCGCTCTACAAGGTCGATTGCTAAATCATCAACACGTGCGTCATTATTACCATATTTTGGGAAATCACCTTCGATTTCAAAATCTGTTACAACGCCATTTTCATCACGAATAGGTTTTACTTTTGCATATTTGATTGCAGATAATGAATCTGCAGCAACAGAAAGGCCAGCTATACCTGTAGCCATTGTTCTAATGATATTTGTATCATGCAGTGCCATCTCAATACGTTCATAACTATATTTATCATGCATATAATGGATGACATTAAGTGAATTAATATATACTCCAGCTAACCAATCCATCATTTTATCAAATTTTTCAAATACCTCATCGAAGTTGAGTACTTCTGATTTTATACTTTCATATGATGGTCCGACTTGTTGACCTGATTTTTCATCTATGCCACCATTAATCGCATATAATAAAGTTTTTGCTAAATTAGCACGAGCACCAAAAAATTGCATTTGTTTTCCAATCGTCATAGCAGATACACAGCATGCAATACCATAATCATCACCATAAGATTCTCTCATTAAGTCATCATTTTCATATTGAATTGCGCTTGTTTTTATACTCATTTTTGCACAATATGTTTTAAAATTGTCAGGTAGGCGAACTGACCATAATACTGTGAGGTTTGGTTCAGGTGCTGGACCTAAATTATCTAGTGAATGTAAGAAACGGAAAGAGTTTTTAGTTACCAATGCACGTCCATCAATACCTACACCTCCAATTGATTCTGTTACCCAAGTAGGGTCACCAGAAAATAATTCGTTATAATCAGGTGTTCGAGCAAATTTAACGATACGTAATTTCATAATAAAATGGTCAATGATTTCTTGTACTTCACGTTCTGTAATCAATCCATTGTTTAAATCTCTTTCAGCATAGATATCTAAAAATGTTGAAGTACGACCTAAGCTCATAGCTGCACCGTTTTGTTCTTTAATTGCGGCTAAATATGCTAAGTACAACCATTGTACTGCTTCTTTAAAGTTATAAGCTGGGCGACTTAAATCAAATCCATAAATATTACCTAATGTTTTTAATTCATTTAATGCTCGGTATTGTTCAGACAATTCTTCGCGTAATCGGATGACATCTTCTGACATTTCTTTAGACATATTGTTGAAATCTTCCATTTTTTTCTGCATTAGGAAGTCTACACCATATAAAGCGACTCTGCGGTAATCTCCAATAATACGTCCACGACCGTACGCATCTGGAAGTCCAGTAATGATCCCAGCCTTTCTGCAATTTAACATCTCTTTAGAGTATGCATCGAATACACCTTGGTTATGCGTTTTACGATAGTCAGTAAATATTTTTTCAGTTTCACTATTTAACTCATAACCATACGCTTCACAAGCTGCTTTGGCCATGCGAATACCACCAAAAGGTTGCATCGAACGTTTGAATGGTTTATCGGTTTGGACCCCAACAATGCTTTCTAATTCTTTATTTAGATAACCTGCCTCGTGTGAAGTAATGGTAGAAGGAACTTTTGTGTCCATGTCCCACATTCCACCTCGATCACGTTCTTCTTTAGACAATTGCATGACTTGATCCCAAAGCTGAGTTGTTGCCTCTGTAGGACTTGCTAAAAATTGATCATCACCTTCGTACAATGTGTAATTGAGTTGAATAAATTCTCTTACATCTACATGATGTTGCCAGCGACCTTTTTTAAAATCATTCCATGCTGTGGATTGCATATTATTTTCTTTTAACATATCATTACCTCCAAAAGTATGTTATTTTTTTCACAATAATTATATCATTTGTTTTGTTAAAAAAATCACAAAGTTTTTGAATAATTTTAATCTAAAATGTGAAAGCTTTTGGAATCTGTATTAAAAAGTAATACACTTAATATCAATTGTAGTTCTGTTATAGAACAGTTTTTAATGTGTATATAATGATATGTCATATACAAAACAATATATAAAGTAGATTGGCAAAAGTGTTTAATAAAAAGTGAAAACAACCATAAATTAAAGTTAAGTAGTGTTGATAGGTTGAGGAATTATAATTATTTAATAGCACAACTTAACGAAGACGCGTTGATATACTATTAATTTTTTAAGAAGGGATATTGTAAAAGTTAAAATTAAAGAAAGTAAGTAAGATGCTTAAAAATATCAAAGTTTCTTTTTTAAGTTGTTGAGATTGCGTTACACTTCGAATAAAAAGACCTGAGGCAGATATCGGTCTCAGGTCTTTTAAAGTTTTTAATTAAAAACAATAGTCTTACTACTCGCAGTGACAATTACCTTATGGAGCACATGATATTCGACAGCTTGAGCTAACACACTTGATTCAACATGCCGACCAATTTTACGTAAATCTTGTACATTGTACCGATGATTAATTCTTATAACGTCTTGATCTATGATAGGGCCCTCATCTAAATCAGAAGTAACATAATGACTTGTTGCTCCGACCAATTTGACACCGCGTTCCCATGCTTGTTTATAAGGGTTAGCACCTATAAATGATGGTAGGAATGAGTGATGAATATTGATGATTTGGTTTGGATAGTGACTGACAAAATGGTCGGATAGTATTTGCATGTATTTTGCTAAAACAATGAGTTCAACTTGATGCTCAGAACAAACATCTAGTATTTTTCTTTCCACAATCGCTTTATCTTCGTTGCTCGGTATGTAATAAAAAGGGATATGAAGCGTTTCTGCGAATTGTCTATTGTTTTCGTGATTGCTAACGATACACACAATTTCAGCAGGCAATTCATTTCTATTAACACGTAATAAAATTTCATTGAAAGCATGGTCTTCCTTGGAAACAAAAAGTGCTAATTTTGTATGTTGCTGATCGTCAAATAATTTAAAATCTATTTGATGTGTTTGTAACGTCGCTTCCAAATCCTCTTTCAATGAAGGCACATTTTCAAATTCCAATCGTAAATATAATTGACCTGTATCATTTGATGAATGGTCATATTCTGTAAAATGGTCTAAGTGAAGAATATTAGATTGATATTGAGCGATTTTTTTAGTAATTAATGAAGTAATACCGACTTTATCTGTACAAGTTGCAAGTAATATATATTTCTCTGTCATTTTTTTACACCTCAATTATTAAAGTAACCCTGATTATAATGAAAATTCTGAAAAATGTAAATAAATGATTAATTTCTATTATTTAAGGCAAATGGTATGCCAAAAAGTAAAATTTAAGATATAATAATAAATGGTGTTTTTATATCAAAAGAGTAATAAGTGAAAAATATAATCACATTTCATACTTGTTATACGCTTACAATAAAAGTACTAAAAATGTTTAAGTTAATTATAAGATATAAGATTGATTATTTAGATAATTTCGCAAATAACAAAAAACAACGAAAATATCATTTCGCTCTTTTATTTTATCGCAAATTGTATTAAGATGTAATTTGTGTTTCAAGAAACGTGTATTATTGCAATTTCTTGTGTCCGGATAAAATATTCTTTTATGAAAGGTAGATTAAAGTAATGGATAGACAGAGTTTTACAGATTTAATTCAAACAAAATTTAAAATGGTGCGCATCGAAGCGGGGTATACGCAAGATACGATGGCACAAACAATTGGTCTTTCAAAAAAGACACTAGTACAAATTGAAAAAGAGAGAGTATTGCCAAACTGGACAACATGTGTGTCAATTTGTGCATTATTTAGAGATTCTGATGTTCTAAATAGTACTTTCGGATGCGACCCATTAGAAATGGTACAAACAATTTCACGTAACCATTGTGCGTATCCAAATCATTCTACAACAAGTGATATATATTGGAACACAGTTGATACGCGTAACGGCTATATTTTACAAAGCAACAAAGTAAGTGATATCTACCGTGTACTAAATCAGGAAACACAACCTATTTTTGGTACTTCTAAATTAAGAGAAGCTGAAACATATTTTGGTAGAGTTTCTAAAGAAGAATTAATGCACGTATAAATAAATGTACTGTGTGATAGAAGAATCATTATTTATAACATTAACTAAAAAAGTTATGGCGTATATATTGAATGGTTTAGTCACTATAGTTAATTGAAATCGGTCATGAACTAATGAACTGAACTTAATAAGTAAGTTGATATAGTTTTTGACCCATGATAAAAAGAATACATCATTTTAAGAGCGAACACGGGAAATCAAATGTTGATTGATTTCTAAATCGCTCTTTTTTTAATTCTGTACTTTTACTAATACAAATTGAATGTACTCATAATGATTGCTACCAGCAATTTTATTTTGAAAAATAACAAATAGTATGCACATTTTTATGTTATATGTTATACAATGTAAAAATGACTGATATGATTGTACCTTCAGTTTATAACAAATTTTATTTGAAGGAGAATTAACTATGCACGCTTTTTTAATAATTATAGCGATGATGATTATTGGAGCAATAATAGGTGGCGTCACAAATGTAATTGCTGTAAGAATGTTATTTCATCCGTTTAAAACTTATTATATTTTTAATAGACGAATTCCTTTTACACCCGGGTTAATACCAAAAAGAAGAACAGAAATTGCAGATAAAATTGGACAAGTTATTGAAGAACACTTATTAACTGAAACGTTAATTAAGTCAAAATTAAATGCACCTAAATCAAGAGAAGCAATCGAATCACTAATCTTAAAACAGATCCAAAAATTAAAAGCAGATCATACGACAATTAAATCGTTGACGAAAAATTTCGATGTTGATGTTGTACAGTTTACTAATGATAAAATGTATTCAGTTATCAATAATAAATTAGAACAATATTATGCTGAACATAAAGAAACCCCTATAAATCAACTGATTCCTTCAGATATTGAAGAAAATATTGATTCAAAGGTAGATGGGGTGCCTGAGTTATTATTTGAACGCGCACGTGTTTATCTTAAATCGGAAAAAGGTGCTGCTGATATAGCATCTATGTTAGATACTTTCTTTAATGAGAAAGGTAAAATCGTAGGTTTACTACAGATGTTTATGACAAGAGAAAGTATTGCAGATCGAATACAACATGAATTGATTAGATTAACAAATCACCCCAAAGCTAAAGCAATTGCAAAACAGATTATTGAAAATGAATACGCTACATTTAAATCAAAAGCGTTAGTAGATGTCATCAATGAAGATCAATTCGACTCGCTTAAGGTAACGGTTACCGATTTACTAATAAACTATGCAAACATAGATAGTATATCGAATCGACCATTGAAAGAATTAATGCCAGAATTTATAACATTCTTAGAAACAAAAATTTCAAAACAACTTACGGAATTAATTATTGATAAAGGATCTAAGCATATTTCTCCAATCATGAAAAAAGTTAACCTAAGACAAATGGTTGAAGAACAAATAAATTCATTTGATTTAGCATATATTGAACGTTTAATCATAGATATCGCAAATAAAGAGTTGAAATTAATTATGCTTTTAGGCTTTCTATTAGGTGGCATCATAGGTTTATTACAAGGCATAATTGCAATTTTTGTATAACATATTAAATTATGTTATTGTAATATCGATGTGGTTATAACACATATACAAATAAAGGAGTGAAGCACAGTGGCAGTAAATTTATACGATCATGCAAATCAATTAGAACAAGCTTTAAGAGAAAGTGATGAATATCAAGCAATACAAAAAGCTTATGCTAAAGTAAAAGAAAATGATGAATCAAAAGCACTTTTTGATGAATTCCGCGAAACACAATTAAACTTCCAACAAAAACAAATGCAAGGTGAAGAAATTGGTGAAGAGGAATTACAAAAAGCTCAAGAACAAGCACAAAAAATCGAAAATGATTCTAACATTTCAGAATTAATGGCTGCTGAGCAAAACATGAGCCAAGTATTCCAAGAAATTAATCAAATCATTGTTAAACCTTTAGATGAAATTTATGCTGACTAATTAATTAATCAGAATGATTATTTTAAAAGTAATCTAAAGTTCTTATAAAAATTTAAAAATATTTAATGTGTTGCCATATAATGATTTTCAAAATTAATATATGGCAACAACCATAGTTTGAAGGAATATATGTACTTTTATTCAAGCATAAGTATGATAAACTCAATATATTGAGAAATGAAATACAAAAGAATTGATGCCAATAAATGAATTCTTTAATTGCTGGATAATCGTTCATGTTTTATTCAATGAATCATGGTTAATATTGAATTTAAAGCTGAGACATTTATTTATGTTTCAGCTTTTTTGTTTTATCGACTGCACAATAGTCGGTGTGGTAAAATAAAGAGATACGAGGTATTAGCGTGTACATAGGTGTTAGTCCATTTTTTAAGTCTCAATATCAATGCCTGTTTTTCATGCTTTTTAAAAAACCTTTAAATAAAGGAGAACTATAAATATATGGTTAAATTTATTCATTGTGCAGATTTACATTTAGACAGTCCATTTAAGTCTAGAAGCTACTTAAGTCAATCGATATTTGAAGATATGCAAAAAAGCGCATATGAAAGTTTCAAAAAAATCGTGGATTTAGCGTTAAATGAAGAAGTAGATTTTATGATTATAGCAGGGGATTTATTTGATAGTCATAACAGAACCCTCCGTGCTGAAGTGTTCTTAAAAGAGCAATTTGAAAGACTGGCAAAAGAACAAATATTTGTTTATCTTTGTCATGGTAATCATGATCCATTATCTTCATCTATAGGAACTGAGTGGCCAGAAAATGTTTCGGTTTTTTCTGAAAATGTAGAAACATATCAAACAATTACTAAAAACGGTGAAGAAATATATTTACATGGTTTCAGTTATCAAAATGAAGCGAGCTATGAAAATAAACTTGATGCCTATCCGTCAAGTCAAGGTCAAAAAGGTATTCACATAGGTATTTTGCATGGTACATATAGCAAAACGAACACAAAAGACCGATATACTGAATTTAGATTAGAAGATTTAAACAATAAACTTTATCATTATTGGGCACTTGGTCATATACACGAGCGACAACAACTAAGCGATATGCCTCAAATTCATTATCCAGGTAATATTCAAGGTCGTCATTTCAAAGAAACTGGAGAAAAAGGTTGCCTATTAATAGAGGGCGATGATTTACATCTAAATGCTAAATTTGTGCCAACACAGTTTATTCGTTTTGAAAAGGCTGAAATAGATACAAACATGACTTCAAAACAAGGTTTGTTTGACGCAATACAAGATTTTAAATCACAAGTTAGAGCTGAAGGTAAAGCAATTTATCAATTAGTAGTAAATGTCAATTCAGATGAAATTATTTCTGATCAAGATTTAATGCAAGTGCATGAAATGATTAGTGAATATGAAGAAAATGAGCATAATTTTGTGTTTATAGAAGATCTGAATATAAAGAATAAAGATGATGAAAAAACGACCCTTGTCAAAGAATTTTCAGCAGATTTGATAGAAGATAATTCAGTTTATGAGTTAGCTATGAATGATTTATATCTTAATCCAAAAGCTTCCAAATACCTAGAAAATTATGATGATTTTGATCGTCGAGAATTAATTAAACGCGCTGAATTATTATTAAAGTCAGATATGAGGGGGGAGTAAAATGAAGATTAAATCATTAGATATATATGGTTATGGTAGATTCATTCAAAGATCCATTCAGTTTGATGAAAATTTTACAGAAATTTATGGGGAAAATGAGTCAGGTAAGTCTACGATACAGGCATTTATACATTCCATTCTTTTTGGGTTTCCAACTAAGAAAGAAAATGAACCACGACTAGAGCCACGTTTAGGCAATCAATACGGTGGAAAACTTACATTGATTCAAGATGATGGTTCTTTGATAGAAATTGAACGTATCAAAGGTGCAGCAACTGGAGACGTTAAAGTTTATCTACCGAATGGTGCCATTAAAGATGAAAGCTGGTTAAAGAAAGAACTTAATTTTATCTCAAAACGTACATATCAAGGTATATTTTCATTTGATGTCTTAGGCCTACAAAATATTCATAAAAATATGGATGAAAAACAATTACAAAACTATTTACTCCAGGCTGGTGCATTAGGATCAACAGAATTTACTAGCATGCGTGAGATTTTGAATGATAAAAAAGAAGCGCTATATAAGAAAAATGGCAGAAATCCAATTATTAACCAACAGCTTGAAGAGTTGAAGTCATTAGAGCGACAAATTCGAGAAGAAGAAGAAAAATTGTCATCTTACAAACGTTTAGTAGACGATAAAGATAAAGCAGATCGACGCTTAGAAAATTTGAAACAGAATTTAAACCAATTGTCTAAAATGCATGATCGTAAACAAAAGGAATTAGCTTTACATGAGCAAACACAAGAATGGAAAACATTGGAAACCCAATTAAATATAGAACCTGTCACATTTCCTGAACAAGGCATCGATCGCTATGAATCTGCAAAAATTCAAACACAAAATTTAAAAAGAGATATTGGCTTAAGAGAAGAACGATTAACGCATTTAAAAAGTGAAAATGAAAAAATCAATGTACCTAAGCAATCTGATATTGATGCTTTTAACCATATACAACAACAAGAAAATGAAATTAAACAAAAAGAATACGAATTAAAATCAGTTAAAAAAGAAATTCAAGATAAAGAACGTGAAAAATCAGGCTTGAAGTCTAATATCGGATGGCAAGATGTATACCATGAAGTCGACAGTTCAGAGGCAATGAAGAGTCATGTAAGCGATCAAATTAAAAATAAGCAAGAACAGACTGCTTTTATTCAACAATTAGAACGCAATATTGAAGAAAATAAAATTGATAAAGAAACAAATCAAACTGAGATGGATGCATTAGAAAAAGATATTGTGTCTGATGAAAACTATGAAAAGAAAAAACAATATAACAATCGTGTATTCGAACTACAAGAGAAAAATAATTTATATCAAAAAATGAAAGAAGCTTTTGATAAAGAACAACAAGAAAATGAACGTAAACAAAATATTTTTCGATTTGCATTCGTTATATTAGCAGTTGTTGGTGTTGGATTAACTATCTTTTCATTTATTTCAGCTAATTTGGTCTTCGGTATTGTATTTGCATTACTATCTCTTGTATTTATCGTGGGTATCTTCTTAGTTAAATCGAAAGAGATAGGACATAGTGAAACATTTTCTAATGAAATTGAAGATTTGCAACACCAAATTAATGATTTAGAAGCCAATTATAATTTGGACTTTGATTTAGATGATCAAAATAGAATTCGCGAGCAATTCCATAATGCTATTAAAACGAAAGAGGCATTAGATAAAAAAGCAAATTATTTATCTTCCAATTTAGAATCTGCACAACAACAATACTCAAAATCAGAGAATGAGATCAACCAAATTAAAGATGAATTACATTTATCTGATAAAATTTCAGACGAACTCATTATTGATAGTATTGCGACGATGAATAAAATTAAGGATTATGACAATCATACTGTTGAATTGAACGAGCAAAAAATTGAGTTACAACAGGCATTAGATACATTTTATGAACATGCAAAAGCAGTAACCCAAAATCAATTTACTTCTTTCAACACATTATCTTTATTTCATGACGTAAATCAATGGTTAAAAGAAGAAACAACTAATTTAGATAAATGGAATAGGAATCAAGAACAAATCACATTAATAGAAAGTGAATTATCACAGCTTAAACATCGCTTACATGAGAATAATAATGTGATATCACAGTTATTTAACTTTGTAAGTGCAAATGATGAAGAATCGTATTATCATCAGCATGCTCAATATCAGGCTTATCATCAACAATTAAACCGCTTTAATGATTTAACGAAATATCTAGAAAACCAAAATTATAATTACGAAGCTAGTTCTATGCTGAGTCAAAAAACATATGCTCAACTATCTGAAGAAGATGAAGTGTTAGAAAGACAAGTTGATCATTATAATGATCAATATTTAGAAATGCAGTCAGAAGTCAGTGATTTAAAAGCTAAAATCACGGATATGGAAACAGACAAAACGTTAGCGGATTTACGTCATAAGTTCCATATTTTGAAAAATAGAGTGAATGATGAAGCAAAAGATTGGGCAAGTCTTAGTTACTTACAATCTTTAGTGGAAGGACATATTAAACAAATTAAAGATAAGCGTTTACCACAAGTGATAAATGAAGCAACAGAAATCTTTGCACATTTAACAAATGGAAATTATGTACAAGTAACTTATGCGAATGAAGATTTAATGGTAAAACAAGTTAATGGTCAAATGTACGAACCAATTGAATTAAGCCAGTCTACTAAAGAAATACTATATATCGCATTGCGTTTAAGTTTAATTAAAACATTAAAACCTTACTATCCATTCCCTGTAATTATTGATGATGCATTTGTACATTTTGATAAACATAGAAAAGATACGATGATGAATTATCTAAGACAAATGCCCAATGATTATCAAATTTTATACTTTACATGTGTCAAAGATACAAGTGTGCCTTCAAAACAAATTATTACTTTGAATAAACCTGAGGAAGGCGGTAAATAATGAGAAATGTAGAAAAATTAAATCCTGGAGATTCAGTTGATCACTATTTCTTGATTCATAAAGCGACACAAGGCGTAACTGCTCAAGGAAAAGACTATATGACGATATATCTTCAAGATAAAAGTGGGGACATCGAAGCTAAATTATGGACTGCTACTAAGGAAGATATGCGTGTTTTAGAACCAGAAAAAATCGTACACGTTATTGGTGATGTTATTAATTATCGTGGTCGTAAACAGATGAAAATTAATAAAATTAAATTAGCTTCAGATGAAGCAGATTTAAACATACATGATTTCGTAGACGGCGCGCCACTCACACCAGAAGAAATCAAAGAAGAAGTCTCTCATTATATGTTAGAGATTGAAAATGCAAATTTACAACGCATTACAAGACATTTATTACGTAAATATCAAACAGAATTTTTTACATTTCCTGCAGCAAGTACACATCATCATAATTTTTCAAGTGGGTTAAGTTATCATGTATTAACAATGTTACGGGTCGCAAAATCTATTTGTGATATATATCCACTTTTAAACCGCAGTTTATTATATAGTTCTATTATTTTACATGACCTAGGTAAAGTTAAAGAATTAAGTGGTCCTGTTGCAACAACATATACGGTTGAAGGTAATTTGCTGGGCCACATCTCTATTGCCAGTGATGAAGTAGCAGATGCTGCACGAGAATTAAATATAGAAGGTGAAGAGGTATTATTACTGCGTCACATGATTTTAGCACATCATGGAAAAATGGAATTTGGCTCTCCGAAACTACCACATATGAAAGAGGCAGAAATTTTGTTTTTCATCGATAACATTGATGCAAAAATGAATATGTTTGAAAAAGCATATAAGAAAACGCCAAAAGGTCAATTTACTGAACGTATTTTTGGGCTTGAGGGTAGACAATTTTACAATCCAACATCTTTAGATTAAGCGATACGGAAAATATACGCTTAAAAAAATAAAATTGAAACATTTTGAAAGTAAAGGACTAATCCAAATTTTGATATGCTCCCTTCAAAGTTTACATTTTTAAGTGTCTACTTTGAAGGGAGCAGTTCATTAGCGTGGATTAGTCTTTTTTATATGTAAAATCATTCGTTTCTGACCGTGATTATTTACAATTAATATGTCGTATTAGAAGGTAAGAAGTAGGGATGAGATAATCGTTTTTTATTCATGAGCATCGTATGATTTGATATAAGTAGATTGAATATGTGTTTATCCTGTGTTATATATCAGCGCAAGAGATAAAATACAATCGTCTCGAAAAATATGTGTACAAGCATAATTAATAAGTAAATATAAGTTAGTTTCATTAATAAAAAAACAAGGCAAATGCCCTAGAATGTAGCATTTGCCTTGTTTATTTATGAATTATGAATCTATTGTCCAGAGGTCATACCAGCTCCACCTTGTTGCATCGCTTGCTGTTGTTGCTGTTGTTGTTGTTGCTGTTTAATTTTATCTGGGTCTAGAATAGAATCTTCAATAGCTTTTTTAATATCTCTATCTTTATAATCTACTTTGTATTCATCTAACAGTTCTTTATAAGCGTCTGTTAGTAATTTAGGACTTTTTTGTACTTTTTGTTGGATTAATTGCGATTTTAGCTTACCTTTTTCTTTATCAAAGTCATTTTCTTTATCTGCTTTAATAATATGGTAACCATAATCTGTTTTAACTACTTTTGAAACGTCGCCTTCTTTAAGTTTGAAGAGCGCCTTTTCAAAATCTTTTTCCATTTGTCCTTTGATAACATATCCTAAGCTACCATCTTTTTTAGCCGAAGATTTATCCATTGATTCTTTTTTGGCAATTTCTCCAAATTTGTCAGGATTTTCTGATACTTGTTTTTGGATTTTTTCTGCTTTTGCTTTTGCATCTTTATCTGATAAACCTTCTTTGTCATCTTTATTCTCTTTAACTTTAATTAAAATATGCGAACCTTTTTTAGTAGATTCTTTAATTTCTTTATCAGAAATATTCACTTTATCGTTCAGTAGTGCCTTTTGATATGATTGTAATTTTTTTTGCTCTTTATAGTCACTAAGTGACATTTTTTGTTGTTTTAACATACTTTCAAATTGATCTTTGCCACCGTATTGTTTTTGTTCTTTTTCAACTTCTTTATCAATATCTTTCGTGTCTATTTTATCTTTATACTTATCTGCTAACAATTTATTTAATAATATAGAAAAAGATGTGTTTGCAACTTGCTCATCACCCATTTTATCCATTACATCTTCAACTTTAACATCGCCAGCTTTTGATGAAATAATTGTATCTTCTTTAGAATCTGTAGCGCTATTACCACAAGCACCTAATAATAATGCACTAGCAGTAACAGGAATTATAACTTTTTTAAATGTTTTCATGATTGGGAACTCCTTTTGTAAGAATAACAACGTAAATATAACATATAAAGTCGTTTTCACCAATTAGAAACCTAATATATACGACTATAGTTGTAACCATTTTATATAAAAAAGAGCGAATAAAAAAAAGCAAACATTGCTGTTTGCTTAATCAAGTTCATGATTCGTATAAGGTGATACTTTGTTTAAAATATTAATACCAGTTTGATGTTCTTCAACATAAGTACCTTCATTTGAAAATAATATGATCTTTAAATAAAGAAAATCCATAACCGAATAACCTAAATTCAAAGCAATTAAAAACATTAAATAATGACCATATTGAGGGATGATAGTACTTATAAATGTGCAAACAATCGTTATAAATAAAGCTGGTGTGATTAAATCAAAACAAAAATAATATTTATTAACAGGTGTATTTACATACACATTATAAAAAGGCACAGACTTATGTTTTACTAATTTATATTTTTTAAATGACTTACGATAGGGATAGAAAAACAATAAGTGGATTAATTTATGTAAAGGGTACAAAAGCACTACTAAAATTAAAAATATTAAAAAGTGGTCGTCTGTTAATTTGGTATTTGAAAAGAAGTATAAAAGTTCGTATGCAATTAAAAATGTGATAATTGTAGTAACAAAACTAAGGAAAGCAATTCTAGGTATGCCAAAACGAGCGTTAATATCTATTTGACGTGTACATAAATACATTACGCAATCATACTCCTTTTTAAAATTTATTGAATATACTTTCGTATTATCTAACGTATTCTTACAGTCGTCAAGTTTAACTTTAAGTTAATTTTAGAGTTTGAAAAGTTCTCAAAACACTATAATGTAAGGATATTATAGTTTTTAATCAAAGAAAGATGAGTGTACTATATATTTTTTAATTCAGCATCATTTTAAAGACATAGATGTTTTTATTGTAATAAAGAAAAGAGTTATAACTCAGGTTTTCAAGTGAGTTATAACTCTTAGTTAATTGAGTTAATTATTTGTCTTTTTCAAATGCTTTTGAAATTTCTTCGCCACGATTTTGTAAATTTTCAATATGGGATTGCAAATTTTCAATATTAGGATCGATATCAGATTTAAAATCACCAATCATCGTTTTCACTTCATCACCAATAGTACTGCCAATTTCAGTACTTTCTGATTTGATTTGTGAAATGTAATTTACAATATCATTGACGTTTTGCTTTATAGTGTTGATTTCTTTATCAAATTCAGATTCAGCACCCGTAGGTCTGCGCGCTTCTGTCTCAAATTGGTTTGAATTTTTCTTATCACGATTCATTAATGCAACACCAATTCCAGTTGCAACACCAGCACCAAGACCTAGTAATAATTGAGCTGTTTTCATAAAAATTCTCCTCATTTCTAAAATTTCTGAGTCATTAATATTTTTAATATACCCTATATCATATCAGGTAAGCATAATTAATTAAATTGTGCTGCAATTTCTTGTGCAATTTTTTTCTTTTGTTCATCGCCTATGCTTTCTTCATGTGTTTCCCATTTATAACCAAAACCATCTACTTCATTTTCATATCTTGGTAACAGATGAAAATGTAAATGGAAGACAGATTGATCGGCAAATTCACCATTATTTTGTATAATATTTAGACCATCAGGGTTAAATGCTTTTTTGATTGCGTTTGCTACTTTAGGTAAAGCAACGCCTATATGTTTCATTGTTTCACTATCCGTTTCAAAGATATTTGCAGAAACTTTTTTAGGAACTAATAAAGTATGACCTTTGGTCACTTGAGAGATGTCTAAAAATGCATAAACATATTCATCTTCATATACCTTATAACTAGGAATTTCACCATTAATTATTTTACTAAAGATTGTTTCAGACATAAATTTTCACTCCTTGTCAGATGTTTAGTAACTATTATAGCATTACTGATTAAATTCCGTCATTTTTTGAAGTAACTTTATGAACAATGTTTGATTTTTGATACAATACTATTTGTGGAGGTGCCTTATGACAGTAAAAGTAGAGCATTTAACAGGCGGTTATGGCAAAAGACCTGTGATAAAAGATATAAATTTTGAATTAAAAAAAGGAGAAATTGTTGGACTGATAGGTTTGAATGGTGCTGGGAAGAGTACCACTATTAAACATATGTTAGGCTTATTAACGCCGATGGAAGGGCAGTTAACAATTTCAGATATTGATATCAAACAAGATGTAGAAGCTTATAGACGTAAGTTGTCATATATTCCGGAAGCACCAGTCATATATGATGAATTAACGTTGCAAGAACATATTAATATGACAGCAATGGCGTATAATATAGATAAAATGGAAGCGATGAAAAGGGCAAATCCATTATTAAAAACATTTAGGTTAGAAAATGAATTAGATATATTTCCGAGTCATTTTTCTAAAGGTATGAAACAAAAAGTGATGATTATTTGTGCATTCATTGTAGATCCAGAATTATATATCATTGACGAGCCATTTTTAGGATTAGATCCTTTAGGTATACAATCTATGCTTGATTTAATGGTCGAGAAAAAAGAAGAGAACAGAACTGTATTGATGAGTACACATATTTTGGCAACGGCCGAAAAATACTGTGACAGATTTTTAATAATGGACAAAGGTCAAATCGTAGCATTCGGTAATATAGATGAATTAAGAGAACAAACAGGGCTAAGTGGTAAAACTTTAGATGAAATCTATATACATGTTACTCAAGGTGGCCAGAACTCATGAGACAGCAAGCTAAACAATTATTTGATTTAAGGAAACAACAAATCACAAAAGAGAAAAGTTATTATAATAAGTTTATATTTAATGGTCATTTTTCTGTATTTCTTGTGATTTTATTAGGTGCATTTATTTTAGGTTATGGAGATTGGTTGAAATCAATGCCTAAACATATTAATTATTCGTTAATTGTTAGTATAATCACAGCCATTACTTCCATGTTCCCAATTAGGACTTTATTGAAAGATGCAGATAAATTATTTCTCTTGCCATTTGAAAAACATATGTTTGAATATATGAAAAAAAGTTTGATGTATAGTTATGTTACTAGATTACCTATACAAATATTATTAATTATTATATTATTTCCATTATTTTATGTGCTTAATAACAAAACGTTTGGATTTTATATTATCTTTGCTGGACTAGCAATTATATTTCCGCTCTTAGGTTTATTATTAAAATGGCAGTGGTATAAATTTCGTCTTGAACGTTGGTCTTTATTTAGCATTTTGTTTGTGATATTTACATCTGGTTATTATGTAGCCTTAGATCCTAAAAATATCTCAAGTATTTTTTCAGTTATTATACTTGTTGCTCTGACTCTGTTAATAAGATATTTAAACAAAGACTATTTGTTCCCATGGGAGCATATGATTAATACAGAACAACAACATCATATGAATTATTATAAATTTGTAAATATGTTTACGGATGTAAAACAATTAGAAGAGAAAGCAGTAAGGAGAAGTTATTTAGATCCGTTATTGTGGAAACCGAAACCTAAAAAATTTAATGAAAACTATATGTATCTTTATTTATTTATTAGAAGTTTTGCTAGAGGTAAAGACGCATTTAATATTATATTACGCTTGATTATTATAGCTTTAGTTATGATGATATGGTTACATCAAGTCATCGTAGTTTTATTAATTGGTAGTCTATTTATGTATATTATATTGTTACAAATGGCTCAATTTTATACACAACAAGCATATGGTCTATGGCCTCAAGTTTGGCCTGTATCTGATAGTAAGGTCATTAAAGGATATGAACAATTTTTAAATAGATTAATGTGTATTATAGGCGTGATTTTTATCGTTACTTTTGCTATTGTTTTTCCACAATATAGTTTGTTTGGTCTCATTTACTTTCTTGTAGGATGGTTGACGATTAGAAATATAACTAAAAAATTGAAATATCAAGAAAGTTTGCTAACAGATTAAAAAATCGCTACTCAGGTTTTAGCTTAGAGCTAAATTTGAGTAGCGATTTTTAAT
Organism: Staphylococcus cohnii species complex 1663; assembly: GCF_041008415.1. Classification (NCBI taxonomy): domain Bacteria; kingdom Bacillati; phylum Bacillota; class Bacilli; order Caryophanales; family Staphylococcaceae; genus Staphylococcus; species Staphylococcus cohnii species complex 1663. The sequence goes on along the minus strand of NZ_JBFDVL010000011.1, from coordinate 33,259 downwards.
TAGTAATCGTCAATTGGGAATAAATATCTTTCGAAGTAACTTGAATGTTGACCACTAGAACCAAAGAATTGACTTAGTGCTAGTTTATCAAAGTTTTCTTGGAAAACGGCAGACGCTTTGAAATCTTCGTAATCTGTACGACTATTAAAGCCAAAATAAATTTTATATGTTAACCCTTGATTTGGTTTTAAAAAGCGATAACTTCTATAACCTGCAAATTGTTTGAAATCAGTTGTGACATTTTCTAATTTCTTTTCTAATTGATATGCATGATCCTCTGATGTTGGTATAAAAATAACAGAATAGAAGTAATTTTCATCTAAATTCCCTTCAGACTTAATGATGTCATAAGCCAGCGGGTGTTTTAAAACCGTTTCACCTTCTGTTTCTTCTATAATAACTGAAGAATCGGAAGCTGAAAATTGTAGTAGATGATGTGTCGGATTATTCAGTCTAATTTGATTTAAATAACCAAATGTACCGTAAGATGCGTAAATTTTCATAAGTTTTCCCCCTTGAATTGTTTAAGAAACATTGCATAACTATTATAATTTACTATACATACTTCTAATATTTCAAATAAATGTAAAATAGACTTTAACAGTATTATAATTGATTTCTGTTAGAAAACAATAGTCAAATAATTAAGAATAACAAAGTGACACACTTTGTCTTTTTTATGACATTTCTATTGATTGAATACGGGAAATTAGTGGATATGGTAATATTAATAAGAATGATTATAATGTAGGAGGATTACAAGGTGCATAATAAAAATAATACAATCCTAGATATGATTAAGGGCAAAGAAGTTAAACACACACCTGTGTGGTTTATGCGTCAAGCTGGTAGATCACAGCCTGAATATAGAAAATTGAAAGAGCAATACTCTTTATTTGAAATAACACACCAGCCAGAATTATGTGCATACGTAACACATTTACCAGTAGATAATTATAATACGGACGCTGCGGTTTTATATAAAGATATCATGACCCCATTGCAACCGATAGGGGTGGACGTAGAAATTAAGTCCGGGATAGGACCAGTAATTCATAATACGATTAAAAATATACAAGATGTTGAAAAATTAGGGAATATTGATCCGAAACGAGATGTTCCATATGTATTAGACACGATTAAATTATTAACTGAAGAAAAATTGAAGGTGCCATTGATTGGTTTTACTGGCGCTCCTTTTACCTTAGCAAGCTATATGATTGAAGGTGGGCCTTCTAAGAATTATAATTTTACAAAGGCAATGATGTATAGTGACGAAGCAACTTGGTTTGCGCTTATGGATCATTTAGTCGATATGTCTATTACTTATACGACAGCTCAAATAGAAGCTGGTGCAGAAATCATACAAGTATTTGATTCTTGGGTTGGTGCATTAAACGTTCAAGATTACAGATATTATATAAAACCAGCAATGAAAAAGTTAATTAATGGAATTAAGGCGAAATACGATGTACCCGTGATTTTATTTGGTGTGGGTGCAAGTCATTTAGTACATGAATGGAATGATTTACCAATAGATGTATTAGGTCTAGATTGGAGACTGTCTATTAAAGAAGCTAATGATTTAAATATTACTAAAACATTACAAGGGAATTTAGATCCATCTTTACTATTAGCACCTTGGGAAGTTATAGAAGCGCGATTAAAACCTATTTTAGATGAGGGCTTAGCACATGGTAAACATATATTTAATTTAGGACATGGTGTTTTTCCACAAGTTAAACCCGAAACTTTAAAAAGAATTACTACGTTTGTTCACGAATATACTCAAAGATAGTTAGACATACAAAAGGTGAACAAGATTTACATTTAATTATGTCATCTACATCTTAAAAATTTAAATAAAAGGATGATTTTAAAATGGCAAAAACAGTAGGCTTACTAGTAATGGCTTATGGTACACCTTATAAAGAAAGTGACATAGAAGCTTATTACACAGATATTAGACATGGGAAAAAACCTACAGAAGCAGAATTGCAAGACTTAAAAGATAGATATAAATTTATTGGCGGTTTATCACCACTTGCGGGAACTACGAATCGACAAGCTGAGGCATTATGTTCAGAGTTGAATAATCAATATACTGATGTTGAGTTCAAGTTGTACATTGGTTTGAAGCACATCCATCCGTTTATTGAAGATGCTGTAAAGGCAATGAATAAAGAAGGCATAGATGAAGCTGTTACTGTGGTACTAGCACCACATTATTCAAGTTTTTCAGTGGGTTCCTATAATAAGCGTGCACAAGAAGAAGCGGATAAATATGGTATTACGTTAAACCATGTTGAACATTATTACCAACAACCAAAATTCATCCAATACTGGACTGAAAAGGTAAATGAAACTTTAGAGCAAATACCAAAAGAAGAACATGATGAAACAGTCTTAGTAGTATCAGCACACAGTTTACCTAAAGGACTTATAGAAAAAAATAATGACCCATATCCGAATGAATTGCATGATACTGCTGAATTATTAAAAGCTAAATCAAACATTACTCACGTTGCTGAAGGGTGGCAATCAGAAGGTAATACTGGGACACCTTGGTTAGGCCCTGACGTTCAAGATTTAACTAGAAACTTATTCGAAAAATATAATTATAAAAACTTTATTTATACGCCTGTAGGCTTTGTATGTGAACATTTGGAAGTATTATATGATAATGATTATGAATGCAAAATAATTTGTGATGAGTTAGGCGTTAATTACTTCCGTCCAGCAATGCCTAATACAGATTCACTATTTATTGGTGCAATCGTAGATGAAATTAAAAATGTTTATTAAAGGAAGCGTGAATCACATTGACTAAGAGTATCGCAATTATTGGGGCAGGCATCACAGGCTTATCCAGTGCATATTTTATCAAATCAAAAAGACCTGACATCGATGTCACAATTTATGAATCTTCTAATAGAGTAGGCGGGAAAATACAAACATATCGTAATGAGGGCTATACCATTGAATTAGGTCCAGAATCTTATTTAGGACGAAAACAAATTATGACAGATATAGCCAAAGATATAGGGCTTGAAGATCAACTCATTACTAATAAAACTGGGCAATCGTATATATATGCTAAAAATAAACTCTATCCGATTCCAGGCGGTTCTATTTTAGGAATACCGACCGACATCAAACCATTTCTCAAAACAAAATTAATTTCTCCATTGGGTAAGTTAAGAGCTGGAATGGATTTGTTTAAAAAAACTATAGATATGGATAACGATATGTCGGTTGGTGAATTTTTTAGAACGCGGTTAGGTGACGAAGTGCTAGAAAATCTAATAGAACCATTAATGGGTGGTATTTATGGCACAAATATTGACGAGCTTAGTTTAATGAGTACTTTCCCTGAGTTTAAAGAAAGAGAAGAACAATTTGGTAGCCTTATTAAAGGAATGCGATATGAGAAGGCGCAAAGAATAAAACAACGTGAACTTTATCCAGGTGCACCTAAGGGACAATTTAAACAGTTTAGACATGGATTGAGTTCGTTTATAGAATGTTTAAGAGACGATTTGGTAGCAAAAGGTGTTAATATTAAATATCAAACGGCTGTTAAAGATATTACAGCGTCACAGAAAAAATATGAAATTAAAACAGTCAATGAGAAGCGCATCTATGATAGTGTCTTAGTTACAACGCCACATCAAAATTTCTTACAATGGTTTGGTAATGATCCTGCTTTTGATTATTTTAAAAACATGGATTCTACAACAGTAGCAACAGTCGTACTTGCATTTGACGAAGCAAATATCATCAACAATTATGATGGCACAGGATTCGTTATTGCTCGTACAAGCGATACGAATATCACGGCTTGTACTTGGACAAGTAAGAAATGGCCATTTACAACACCTAAAGGTAAAGTGTTAATTAGAGCTTATGTTGGTAAACCAGGTGATACGGTAGTTGACGATCATACAGATGAAGAACTCGTGAAAATCGTGAAAAATGATTTGAGTAAAATGATGACCTTTAAAGGTTCGCCTGATTTTAGTATTGTAAATCGTTTACCTAAAAGTATGCCTCAATATCAAGTAGGACATATTGAACAAATTAAATTGATACAATCGCATATAAGACATAATTATCCTAGACTACGTATTACTGGTGCGTCATTTGAGGCTGTTGGGTTACCTGATTGCATAAAGCAAGGAAAAGAAGCGGTTGAAGAGATTTTAGATGAAATCTAAATAAATAATAAAAAAGTCATTTTCTACTTTGTTAATTTTTAATTATTGTAGAATTGGCTTTTTTTACTAAGTTGAAACTTACAATACTGGTGAAATATATGAGATACTTTAAAAGTAATATTTGTAAATGGGGGATTGATTTATGACAGATATAGTAATAGTACATTCAAAATTAGGTGATTCAACGAATCATTGGTATGAATGGTTAGCAAATAATCTTACATTAGAAGGTTACGTAGTTACACTTTTTAACATTCCGAAAGAACAAAATAGTGATATACGTAAATGGCTCAATGTTATGAATGAACAGATCCATATACGTAAACAGGATACCTATTTTGTAACTCATGGTTTTGGTACAATTGCTTCACTTGAATTTATTCAAAATAAAAACATAAACAATATTGAAGGTTTATTCAGTATCTCAGGTTTCAAAGAGGATGCACAAGAGATTGATGAGTCGTTGAAATTAGATGATAAAATCATTAACTATGATAAAGTTAAAGAAAAAGTGAATAAATTTTATGGTTTGTGTGCAAAAGACGATAAACATGTTTCTTACAAAGAAACAAAGCGTTTAATGGATGAATTGAATGGCAAATGTAAAATTACTGATTTTGGAGGACACTTCATGGAAGATGATGGTTTCACGACATTTACAAATTTACAAAGTAAAATGATGGGTATCATGAGTAAATAGATTGAATAAACCTACGACGGTCTATAATTATACAGCACAATACGGGGAAATAAGTTTTATATTTCAATTATAAAATGAACAGTCTTTATAGCTTGCTTATATTTTAAGTAAATAAATATAAGCAAGCTATAAAAATAAACAAATATGTGTCATTTCTTAACTAAAATTATAATATTATAGTTATATTCCTTTTTTACACAAAATACTTTAATGAAAGCATTGACGAAAGCTACAAAAGTTAATATACTAAATAAGTATTCAGAAATGAGGGGAGCTTAACTACTCATTATGACATTTAATTTTTAATTATAAATTAATTATTTGTAAATTAATTTTAAAATAATGTTGATTTTGTAATGACATTATGGTATATTTAATAGGTAGGCGTCATTAATAATATTAACGCGGGATGGAGCAGTTCGGTAGCTCGTCGGGCTCATAACCCGAAGGTCGGTGGTTCGAATCCGCCTCCCGCAATTACATAGTTTGGTCTCGTAGTGTAGCGGTTAACACGCCTGCCTGTCACGCAGGAGATCGCGGGTTCGATTCCCGTCGAGACCGCCATTATTGATTTACCATTAAGGTTCAGTAGCTCAGTTGGTAGAGCAATGGATTGAAGCTCCATGTGTCGGCAGTTCGACTCTGTCCTGAACCATTTTATTTTTGGCGGTTGTGGCGAAGTGGTTAACGCATCGGATTGTGGTTCCGACATTCGTGGGTTCGATTCCCATCAACCGCCCCATAATCGTTATCAAGCGGGTGTAGTTTAATGGCAAAACCTCAGCCTTCCAAGCTGATGTTGTGGGTTCGATTCCCATCACCCGCTCCATTCAAATTAATCCACAGTAGCTCAGTGGTAGAGCTATCGGCTGTTAACCGATCGGTCGTAGGTTCGAGTCCTACCTGTGGAGCCATGGCCCCGTGGTCAAGCGGTTAAGACACCGCCCTTTCACGGCGGTAACACGGGTTCGAGTCCCGTCGGGGTCATACAAACAGAAGTGAAATATCGCTTCTGTTTTTTTAATTCTATATTGGAGAGTTGTCCGAGTTGGCCGAAGGAGCACGCCTGGAAAGTGTGTAGGCGCCACAAGCGTCTCGAGGGTTCGAATCCCTCACTCTCCGTTAATTCTATAAAACCCGTTATACATCGTTATTTAAAACGTTGGTATAACGGGTTTTATATTTATCGATAACTTTGGTGGATACTATAGATGAATTTTGATGTTTTCTAAGTTATTGTTATACAATAACTTAGGGAGCAAACTGCGTCTTAATTTCTAATATTTGATTTTGTGATTAAGGGATTATGAGCCATCTTAGGACATCGTTCTATTTATTATAAGTGTAACGATTTTTCGTTATTTGATGATTGCGTTAAACAAATATTATTGTTTGTCAATTTTAATTGCAATATCTTCTAATTTATCTCTTATTTCTTTTAGAGTATGGCTTTCTGAAAAAGTGAAATGGAACGGTGTATTTTTGTTAGTTTTTGCATATATCGTTATGAGGTCGTAGTACAAGCCTTGCTCAATTTCGTATTTAATAAATTTCATTTTATTGTGATCTCCTTCATCATATATATAAATAAAAACGTTTATCTTTCTTCTTATCTAATATGGTGTAAGTAAACGAAGAGTGAGGGATTCGAACCTCTGATGCCTTAATAATCTATTATGATAATGAAGAGTCCTTTTACAGATCATGTTTTGTTTATGTGTTTATAATTAGTTGAAACGAAGTCATTTTTATTATCATATCACCAAAATTCATCGCATACAACTTAAATTTTGACTATTTTACAAAAGAAATGTAAACAAATAGTATAAATATGTATTTACGGTAATAGAAACTAATAAAATGCACCAACACTGTTAAATCAAAGTAAAAACGTTATAATAGTCTTTGAGATGGAGGAATGACAGATTGGAATTTTGGTTGAAAACGCAAGCAAAACAAAATGGAAATAAAGTATTTATTGATGATGGTCTTAATAAAATCACGTTTGCTTCAATGTATTACGAAGCAAGTCGTTTAGCTTATCAAATAAAACAGTTGAAGAAAAAGCGTATAGGAATATATATAGAAAATCATATTGAATCTATTACTTTGATTAATGCGTTGTGGCTAGCAGGTGTTGAAATCGTGATGTTAAACACGCGTTTAACCAAAGAAGAAATACAAAACCAGTTGCATTCTATTGAAACTGATACAGTAATTACTACTACCAATTTAACGTTACAAGATATAATCATAATTGATTTTGATGTATTGAAACGTGAAGTTTCTAATAACACTTATGAAGCTATATTCAATATGGATCAAATTGCTTCTATTATGTTTACTTCTGGAACAACAGGACCACAAAAAGCTGTTCCTCAAACATTTGGCAACCATTATGCAAGTGCACTGGGTTGTAAACAAAGTCTAGGGTTTAATCAAGACACAAAATGGTTATCTGTATTGCCTATTTATCATATTTCTGGATTAAGTGTCATAATAAGAGCGCTGATTCAAGGTTTTACAGTACGAATTGCAGCGAAGTTTAATTCACATAGGATGCTTGAAATAATAGAAAAAGAATTACCAACGCATGTATCATTGGTTCCTCAAACTTTAAAATGGTTAATGGATGAAGGGTTGACTCAACCGTATAATATTCAAAAGATATTATTAGGCGGGGCTAAGCTTTCTAGTACATTGATTGAAAAAGCTTTGAAATTAGGATTGCCGATTTACAATTCATTCGGAATGACTGAAACATGTTCCCAATTTTTAACAGCATCGCCAAGTATGTTAGCTGAGCGCTATGATACCGTCGGAAAACCAAGTGAAAATGTTTTTGTGAAAATAAAAGAACCGAATAACCTAGGACATGGAGAACTACTTATCAAAGGTGACAATGTTATGAATGGATACCTATATCCTGAAGATTTAATAGATACGTTTGAAAATGGTTATTTTAAAACGGGAGATATTGCTGAAATAGATGACGATGGATATGTAATGATTTATGACAGACGTAAAGATTTGATCATTAGCGGTGGCGAAAATATATATCCATATCAATTAGAATCTGTAGCAAAACTACACGAATCAATTACTGATGCAATGTGTATCGGAGAGCATGACAGCACGTGGGGGGAAGTACCTTATTTATATTATGTTTCAAAAACAAAATTATCCAATGAAACATTAATCGAACATTTTAAATCACATATAGCGAAATATAAAATCCCAAAATATTTTAAACAAGTAACAGAATTACCTTATACATCAACTGGTAAACTACAACGAAAACATTTAAAAAATTAGGCGTGAAAATTTATGAAATTGAGCGAAATGAAACTTTATATTTGTAATAATGATTTTAAACATTCAATTATTACTCCTAAGGTAAAATTGGACAAGCGTAAAGCACTTATTATTGAATTTATTACGGATAAGCAGAAACATTATTTTGGAGAGTGTAACGCTTTTGAAACAGACTGGTATGATGATGAAACGATAGAAGTAGTTTATGACCAAACAATAAAGTGGTTTGAATCTTTTAAAAATATTGAGTTTGAATGCTTTTCGGAAGTTCAAAACGCGCTTCAATGTTTGGAAAAATATCCAGCTACACGAAGTATGATTGTGATGGCCTGTTATCAAATTTTTTTCCAATTAGAGACGTTTAATGTGTCTTATGGTGCCACGGTTAGCGGCCTAACGGATAAACAAATTAAGGACTTAAAAGTCACACAACCACAACGCATAAAAATAAAATGGTCGGAAACGATTTTAGAAGATGTTAAGCGATTGCAGAGATTGCTATTTAAACCTCAAATTGTCATTGATGCCAATGAATCTGTTAGAGATAACGAAGTTGAGAAAATCATGTTACTTTCAAGCAGTGAAATTCTTTATTTAGAAGAGCCTTTTAAAGATATAGAAAAAGTAAATCAATTTAAAGATACGGAATTACCACCTATAGCTATTGATGAGAAAGCAGTATCTTTGAAAACAATTTTATATTATATTGAAAATTATAAAATCGATGTTGTCATATTAAAACCATTTAGACTCGGTGGTATTGATAAAGTCATGGAAATCATTGAAATATTAGAACAAAAAGATGTGAAATTTGTCATTGGCGGTATGTATGAATATGGTTTAAGTCGTTATTTTACTGCTTTATTAGCAAGATATACAACTTATCCAAGTGATATTACACCACAAGGTTATTATTTTGAAAATGATATTGTAGCACATTCAGGCATATTAAAAAGAGGTTCAATTTATTTTGAACCTCCTTTAGTAAACAAAGATAATTTAATGCAGATTGATTAATGTTTATGCTTTTTATCTTTTTTTAAAGGTACTGGATCAAATCCACCTTTGTGGAGTGGATGACATTTTGAAATACGTTTAACACCTAACCAAGTACCTTTAAAGGGGCCAAAAACTTCTATTGCTTCTCTAGTATATTCAGAACAAGTTGGGTAAAAGCGACATGTAGCTGGTGTCATAGGAGAAATGAAATGTTGATATATATAGATAAGTCCTAGAAAGATTTTTTTCATAAAATTTTGCCTCCAACAATTTACATCGCATTGATAGTTTAACATATATAAAGGGAGATTGATGTTTGTGAAGTTTAAAGATAAAGAAAATGATGATGTTTTTTTATCGTTTAAAGATGAAGATGATATACCAGATGCAGACCATGTCTTAGTTATTCCAATATATCAAGGACAATTGCTTTTTACCAAACATAAAATAAGAGGTATAGAATTTCCTGGTGGCAAAAGAGAAGCAGGGGAATCAAGTGTACAAGCGTGTGATAGGGAATTGTTTGAAGAAACAGGAGCGCTTATTAATTTTAAAGATAGACATTATATTGCTCAATATTGTGTTAATCGTCAAAATGGCACACCTTTTACAAAAGATGTTTTCATGGTTAAAGTAGATCGATTACAAACGAAAAATGATTATTTAGAAACTGATGGGCCATTAATTTTCAATAGTATCTCAGATATTTCAGAAGCATATAAAAGTTATTTATTGAAAGATGCTGCAATTTTAAAATGTTTAGAGAGAGTGATCGAGCTTGGATTTTATTCACAGAAAAAGAATGCCGATAGAAGTACCTGACCATATTTTTGATGAAGTCACTTATGAAGTGGATGAGATTAATGTTAGAGGTTTATTAATGCAACCACATAAAAGTGTAAAAAGAATAGTTATATATTTGAGAGGTGGTAAAGGACAAGTTGGTAAAGTAAGAGCAGGACGTTTAATGCAATTTTCAGATGCTCAAACACTTGTATTTGGACCTTATTATAGAGGTAACAATGGTAGTGAAGGTAAAGATGAATTTTATGGTAGGGATTTAAATGATGTAACCGTGGCTGTTCGAATATTAAATGCAATGTACCCTGATGCATATATTCATATGATAGGATTTTCCAGAGGTGGATTACAAGGTCTGCTTACATTTCAAGATTTACCAGTTACAAGTTTTATTATTTGGGGTGGTGTGTCTGATATTCACCTCATGTATGAAGAAAGAATAGATTTAAGAGGTATGTTGAGAAGGATGATCGGACATCCAAAGAAACAAGCAACAGCATATAAGCAAAGGGATGCGATTGCTAATATACACGCCGACAGTCCACCTATACTTATTGTACATGGTGGTAAAGATAAACAAGTTGGGATTCACCAAGCCTATTATTTGGAAACACAATTGAAACATATTGGCTCGACTTATCAAACATTTTATCAAATGGATGAAGATCATGTACCAAGGCCATTTGCAATGAAAACAGCGTTATATACAGTTAAACAATGGATGGATAAAGTAGAAAAAAATAAAAAAATTACTAATAAAGCACATGGGCCACAATTATAATGTAGTCCATGTGCTTTATTAAGTATTTATTTAAAGCCACCATTTTGTGCTAAATCTGAAACTTCATCACCAAATTTTTCGAAATTATGTTTAAATCTGTCGATTAAATCTTGAGCTTGTTCTCTATATGCCTCTGGCTTACTCCAAGCATTTATTGGATTTAGTAGTGTTTGAGGTACGTCTTCAACTTCCACTGGTATATTTAATCCAAACATATCATCTTGAATATATTCTGTATCTCTTAGTTGTCCAGTGATTGCTTGATTAACCATTTGTCTCGTATAACTTAAACTAATACGGCGTCCTGTACCATATTTACCACCAGTCCAACCGGTATTCACTAAATAAACATCCACATCATGTTTATCAATTAAGTCGCCTAGTAAATCTGCATAAACTTTAGCATGTAAAGGTAAGAAAGGTGAGCCGAAACATGTTGAGAAAGATGGTTCTGGTTCAGTGATACCTCTTTCTGTTCCTGCAAGTTTAGCTGTGAATCCACTTAAAAAGTGATACATCGCTTGATCTTTGCTAAGTTTTGAGATAGGAGGTAAAACGCCAAAAGCATCAGCAGTAAGGAAAATAATCGTATTTGGATGTGCTGCTTTGGAAGGTGTAACGATATTTTCTATATGGTTGATTGGATAAGCGGCTCTTGTATTTTCAGTGTAATAGTTGTCATCAAAGTCGACATCGCCTTCTTCATCTACAACAACATTTTCTAAAATTGTACCGTATTTAATTGCTTCATATATTTGAGGTTCCTTTTTGTAAGAAAGGTTGATTGCTTTTGCGTAACATCCACCTTCGATATTAAAGATACCATTTTCATTCCAACCGTGTTCATCATCACCGATTAATTTTCGAGTTGAATCTGCTGAAAGTGTTGTTTTTCCTGTACCAGAAAGTCCAAAGAATAGAGCTACATCACCTTTTTCACCAACGTTTGCGGAGCAGTGCATACTCATTATATTATCTTTAGGCAGTAAGTAGTTCATTACGGAGAAAATACCTTTTTTCATCTCACCAGCGTATTCAGTACCGCCGATTAAAATGACCTTATGTTTAAATGAAGTAATAATAAATGTTTCTGAATTTGTGCCATCTATATTTGGATCAGCTTTAAAATAGGGTGCTGATACAATCGTAAAGTCAGATTTGATTTCTTCTGCTTCTTCTTTTGTTTCAGGACGAATAAACATATTTTGTGCGAAGAGATTATGCCAAGCCAATTCGTTGACAACCGTTAGTTTGAGTTGTGAATCTTTATCGCTACCTGCATAGCCTTTAAATACATATAATTCATCTTTTTCATTTAAATAATTTAATACTTTATCATATAATTTTAAAAATGTGTCTTCTTCAATAGGTTGATTGATATTTCCCCAATCAATATCATCTCTGTATGATGGTTCATTAACAATAAACTTATCTTTCGGTGAACGACCAGTATATTTACCCGTTTTAGCGTTAATTGCACCTAGTTCGGTTAGTTCTCCTTCATTATTATTAAGAATTTTCTTATACAACTGTGTTGTAGATTGTTGAAATAATGAAGACTTCTTGTCCAAAATGTTTTGAACTTTTTTTGTGTAAGTGTATGTATCTACCGCCATACTATATCCCTCCAACGCTATTAAATTAATGTAAGCCTTTACAATTACAGAGTATAACACATATGATTGATTAGTCCACACCATTTTTAAAGGAATTTAAATAAATATCAAATTGACATTAGTACTTAGTTTCGGTACTATAGTGATTAACGGATTCTCTTATCCTGAGTGGCGGAGGGACATGGACCCAATGAAGCCCAGCAACCTCTTCTTACAACGAAGAAAGGTGCCAAACCGTTTGCGGACAAATAGCGTCTGAACGATAAGAGCGAATGGACGTATAAGGGCCTTCTCTCTATTCATATAGTGAAGAAGGCTTTTTTTAATGAGCTCAATAAAAGAGAATTTTCGTAATCAAAGACAAAGGAGCAAGTTAATTTATGACTTATAATAGAAGATTATTTACTTCAGAATCGGTTACAGAAGGTCACCCAGATAAAATCGCTGACCAAGTGTCTGATGCAATTTTAGACGAAATATTGAAAGATGATCCTCATGCGCGGGTTGCTTGTGAAACTACCGTGACTACGGGTATGGCATTAATTTCAGGAGAAATTTCTACAGCTACATATGTAGATATCCCTAAAGTTGTAAGAGAAACAATTAAAAACATCGGGTATACACGTGCTAAATATGGTTACGATAGTCAAACGATGGCAATATTAACCGCTATTGACGAGCAATCGCCTGATATTGCACAAGGCGTCGATAATGCATTAGAATATCGTGATAATTTATCAGAAGAAGAAATTGAAGCAACTGGTGCAGGTGACCAAGGTTTGATGTTTGGTTATGCGACAAACGAAACGGATACTTATATGCCGTTACCAATATTTTTATCTCATCAATTAGCTAAACGATTATCAGATGTGCGAAAAGATAGTATTTTAAAATACTTGCGCCCAGATGGAAAAGTTCAAGTAACGGTGGAATATGATGAACAAGATAAACCACATCGTATAGATACAATTGTCGTTTCAGCTCAACATGCGGAAGACATTACTTTAGAACAAATTCAAGCTGACATCAAAGAACATGTCATATACCCAACAGTACCGGAAGGATTAATTGACGATAATACAAGATTTTATATTAATCCAACTGGACGATTTGTAATTGGCGGGCCTCAGGGTGATGTTGGTTTAACTGGTCGTAAAATTATCGTAGATACATACGGTGGTTATGCACGTCATGGAGGAGGTTGCTTTAGCGGTAAAGATCCTACAAAAGTAGATCGTTCAGCTACTTATGCTGCGCGTTATGTAGCCAAAAATATTGTAGCAGCTGATTTAGCGGATAAATGTGAAGTTCAACTCGCATATGCCATTGGAGTGGCTGAACCAGTATCGATTGCAATAGATACTTTTGGAACAGGAAAAGTAAGTGAAACAGAACTAGTAGAAGCAGTTAGAACTCACTTTGATTTAAGACCAGCAGGCATTATTAAAATGTTAGATTTAAAACATCCAATATATAAACAAACGGCAGCGTATGGTCACTTTGGAAGAACAGATATACTGTTACCTTGGGAAAAATTAGATAAAGTAAATTTATTAAAAGATAGCGTAGAAATATAAGCGTGACGTAATTAATTTTTTAAACTTTACTATCGAATGATGAACTCATATCTATTATAATTAAGTTACTGAACACATAAAGGAGCGTTGTTGTTATGAATTCATTTGGCTCGATGGAAATTGGACTAATCGTGGCAATTGTCGTAGCAGTTATTTGTTTGATCTTATTTTTAGTTGCTTTGAAAAGTAAGAAAAAAGCACAGCAGACCATTGAGGAGCAATACAAAACAAGAGAACAAAAACTTAACGATGAACATGATGAAGAGTTAGAAAAAGAAAGAATTGAAAATAAAAAGCAAGTTACTAAACAAAAAGAGGACTATGAAGCTACAGTAAATGCTAAAGAGCAAGAAATAGATGCATTAAAACTTTTCTCTAAAAATAAAAGTGAGTATGTAACGGATATGAGATTAATTGGTATTCGTGAACGCTTAGTTAATGAAAAACGTATTCGTCCAGAAGATATGCATATCATGGCAAATATTTTCTTGCCGAAAAATAACTTTAGTGATATACGACGTATAAGTCATTTAGTACTCACACGTACTGGACTCTATCTCATAGATTCACAGTTGTTAAAAGGTCATGTATTTAATGGCATTAATGCTAACCAATTCAAAGAACAACCGATGATGGAGCAAGTGTTTGAAACGTTAAATCTTGACAAACAAACGGCACAAACCTTAGTTATGGACCAAAATGATGACAAAGATTCTTTATCATTTGTAAATTATACGAATTATTTAAATGAAATTGAAAAACTAGCTGGTGAATTACAAACAGAATTAAACTTGAAATTCACACCGACATCAATTCTTTATTTTAATCCTAAAGATGAAGGTGCTGTGACAATTTCAAATTATGCACAAAGTACTAATTCTAAAGTGCTAGTTGGACCAGAACAACTTGATGAATACTTTAATAAGTTTGTTTTTCATGGTCGTATCCAGTACAATGTTGAAGATTTACAACGTGTGATGGATGAAATTGAAACATTTAACTAATTAAGTATCAAGAATATAAATCTTGTTATAATAGCTCATAAATGAATTTTTTCGAAAATTTATTTATGGGCTTTTTTACTTGTATTTTATAAGTGTGAACTTACTTTTCTACGAGCAAACTTTAATATAAATTATCTGGTTTGATTTGCCTATCAAAATATATGTATCTAAATTGCTATTTATTAATGTTATTCTAATTCTATATAATACCAATATATGTATAGGTCATTAAACAATAGGATTAAAATAACTTAACAAATGTGTTTTTGGTTTAGGAAAAGAATCGAATTTTTTTTAGAAGGTTATGACTATAGCTATTTGTTAAAAGTCTATATCTAAGTATATAAGTAATTTATTTAGACAAATTATTTAAAATTTAGGCATTTTAATTTAATTGTTTGATAAATTTGATTATTATTATAGATAGTTTAATAGTAAAGGGGAGTTTAAATTTGGAATTTGTAACATTTTATAATGGTAATGAAATGCCAATCATAGGCTTAGGTACTTTCCGAGTTGAAAATAACGATCAATGTAAGGATGCAGTAAAACATGCAATTGAAAATGGGTATAGACATATTGATACTGCAATGATATATGATAATGAGGAAATGGTTGGACAAGGCATTGCAGAAGGATTATCATCCACAGGATTAGATAGAAGTGATCTTTTTGTTACATCCAAATTATGGCTTGATGATTATGGTCGCAGCAATGTAGCGGAAGCTTATGAGACTAGTTTAAGTAAGCTAGGATTAGACTATTTAGATTTATATTTAATGCATTGGCCAGGCTTAGATGAAGCATTGATGATAGATACTTGGCAAGGTATGGAAGATTTGTATAAAAATGATAAAGTTAAGAATATTGGGGTTAGTAACTTTAATGCAGAACATTTAGAAGCATTACTTGCTCAAGTTTCAATTAAACCTGTAATTAACCAAGTTGAATTTCATCCTTATCTCACACAGTCAGAATTGAGAAGATATCTTGAAGTTCAAAATATACACGTAGAATCCTGGTCACCATTAATGAATGCACAAATTTTGGAAGATGCTACAGTTAAGTCAGTAGCATCAGAAATAAATAAAACACCAGCACAAGTTATAATCAGATGGAATATTGAACATGGAGTTGTAGTGATACCTAAATCTGTCACACCATCTAGAATTGAAGAAAATTTTAATGTATTTGATTTTGAATTAACTAAAGAACACATTGAACGGTTAGACAGTTTAAACGAAGATAAAAGAATTGGTCCTAATCCATCAGAGTATAGTGGACACTAATAGAGTAATTATATTTTGAATAAGACTGTAAATATAGTAGATTATAACTATATTTACGGTCTTTTCTTTTTATGTAAGTTAAATCATAAAATATCCTAATAAACATGAAATGAACGCTACTACATATTGTAAAATTGAATAAATAATAAAATGAAATATCTGTTTGTTTGGTGTTAACATTTGAACTAATTCAGATGATAAAGTTGAAAAAGTAGTTAGTCCACCAAGAATTCCAACAATTAAAAATGTGTTAATCCAAGTAACGTTTAAAGTCAGTCCCATGCATAGACCAATCAAAAAACTACCTAAAATATTTACGACAAGTGTTGCAATCGGGTAAGTACTATTAATTCTATTGTTAAAGAAATTAGTAACAAATGCACGAATAACTGCGCCTATTCCGCCACCTAACATAACTAAAAAAAACTGAGTCATGATAAACGCGCCCCCATTCTAACTCCAATATAACAAACCAATATACCTATGATATAGCTGAGTAAAGCATAGGTTACTAACATTACATATGCTTGTTGTTGTAATAATCCAACAAGTTCGAATTGAAACGTTGAAAAAGTAGTCAGTGCACCAAGTAATCCAGTAGTTATACCTTTTTTGAGTAGTGGATTGTTTCTAAAATACTGTATCGCTAAAGACCCTAATAAGCCCATTAAAAATGCACCTATGATATTCGCAAAAAATGTGCCAGTTGGAAATCCTTCAGTACTATTAAAAACAGATAATAAATAGCGAATGAATGCGCCAATGGCACCGCCAACAAAAATATATAAATATTGCACTATGATATCTTCCTTTCAAAAAAATAAACTACAAAAGTAGTATAACTTTTGTAGTAGGATTTAGAAAATAATACCAAATGTTGAGAGAGAAGCAATAATATGAATTGCTATCACAATTAATATTATATAAGGTAAGATTTTGCTAACTGGACGAATCCAGTCTGAATTTTCATGTAAATTTTTAATAGATTTATCAGAAAAGATAATAGCAAGTATTAAAATAATAGCATTGATAATACTACAAACAAAAATGAGTTTAATCATTGAATTAAAGTGCATATTTAATAGAGGGTTTCTAGTATTAAAATAAAAGCTAATTATAATTAAAATGCATGATAAATAAAAATAAAGTTTTGAACGTGCCATAATAACCTCCTAATGCAATTTATTAAGTTATAATACCATAAATTAACTTAAAGTTAACTAAATTTACAATAAGAAAAGTTTTTAGTTAATAACAATATAGATTATAAAGCTTGTTTTTAGTGATATTAGATCTGTTACTGATACTATTATTTTCAGAAATTAATCATTTATAAGCAGAAAAATAGAATTTATGAAATAAAGGTGGTATAAATAAAGTGTATGGTTTAAACCGTTATAAAAATAATTCTTTATAGAATTATTTATTTTAGTCAGGAGGAATTAGTAATGGCAAATTTAAATGTTGAAGTGTTTGCAGATGGTGCAGATATTGAAGAAATGAAAGCAGCTTATAAAAATAAACAAGTAGATGGTTTTACCACAAACCCAAGTTTAATGGCAAAAGCAGGTGTAACAGATTATAAAGCATTTGCCGAAGAAGCTGTGCGCGAAATTCCTGACGCTTCTATTTCATTTGAAGTATTTGCAGATGATTTAGAAACTATGGAAAAAGAAGCGGAAATTTTAAAACAATATGGCGATAATGTTTTTGTTAAGATTCCAATTGTAAACACAAAAGGTGAATCAACTATTTCTCTAATTAAAAAATTATCAGCAAACAATGTTCGTTTAAACATTACTGCTGTTTATACTTTAGATCAAGTTAAAGAAATTACTAATGCTGTAACAGAAGGTGTTCCAACATATGTGTCTGTATTTGCTGGACGCATTGCAGATACAGGAGTAGATCCAATTCCATTGATGAAAGAAGCAGCTGACGTTACACACAGTAAAAAAGGTGTGAAATTATTATGGGCAAGCTGTCGCGAAGTCATCAATGTCATCCAAGCTGATGAAGTTGGCGCGGATATTATTACATGTCCGGCAGATGTAGTTAAAAAAGTGAATAATAATTTAGGACGCGATATAAACGAATTATCTGTTGATACAGTTAAAGGCTTTGCAAAAGATATCCAAAGTTCTGGTCTGTCTATTTTATAGTCGTAAACGCAGTTAGTTCATTTCTGTAGCTACTCCCAAATGATGGAAAAAACACTTTCATTGAATTCATCATAAAATGAATTCTTATGAAAGTGTTTTTATTATCATCTACCTTGCTTATACACACTCAAAGTTAAAGTATAGTTACTGAAGTAAAAGTTATTTTATTATTAAGCAATTAACTAAAGTTATAATATTATGAATTAATAATGAATGAAACGAGTAAATAATGAGCGATTATAGAAGCGAAATCATTTACTATTGGGTAAGCGATGGAAAGTTGTATTTCAATTCATTGTTGGCGTTGATTAAAGTAGGATTGAATAAATTGAATTTATGTGGTTACTTGATTGAAATAAAAAACTATAGAATAGTATGGATAAGCAAAGGAAATATAATTTGATTGCAAAATTTTTTATAATATTATTGAAACCATAAGATAAATAACTTATCCTGTATATTGATAGTATAAGTGTGATACTTTTAAGGAGAAACTTTAATGAAAGTAAATATTTTTAAACAGAAAGTTAAAAAGCATTTATGGTTTTTAAATAAAAAAGAAAAACAACAACTAGATCAAGTGTTATCGAAAGTCTTGGATAAAAACCATGAGGAAGAACTCAATCGACCGATTGCGTTTTCCAACCAATTTTTGAAAAATTATATCTTTGAAGAAAAGGTAGTTTCATCAGCTTATTTCTTCATGTTATTAATTGGTATTTTAATTACATATATTATTTTATTAGGATTATTCTTATTTGCTTTATTGACAAGTTTGTCGTCAGTCCAATTTTTTATTAAACCAGAAGTTGATTTATCTAGTATTATCGTTGTATTGACACTCATAGGTGCGCTACTATTATTGGTGATTAGTCTATACTTAATTAAGGTCGCAACAGGTTATTTTACGAAGAAGCTATTAGAATATAAGCATAATAGAGCGCTATGATGCGTTAAATTAAAAGGTGAGAAAGTGTGATGCTTTCTTGCCATTTTTTATATACAAAAGTGTAGGGTGCATCTACAATGATGAATGTAGCATTTTCAAAATAAATTGTTGTTTGTTCATTATTTGATTTAATCCCAACAATCGCATTTGCATTGATATAATATTGCAAGGGTGCGCGTCTCGCTTTAAGCGGAAATAAAGTAATATCTGGATTAATAAATATAGGGACCATTTTTCTGATTTTTAAAACTTGTTTAGCTTGTTTTGTTTGATAAGATAGTGATAAACCATAGGTTTCTAGAAGGTAAGTAAGTGTAGGCATGATTGAAGTAGGATAGTGAAATTGATGCGTGGTATATTGCCCGACTGTTATGATTTCATTTCCAACAACGGATTTGAGGTATAATAATTTTGTAAACTTTGTCATTTGCCAACTCCTATTTTTGATTTATTCCGTAATATTTAATGTATTTTATTTGCACCTTTTTCCGATAATTTTTTATTGTAGAAACAGAGCAGTTCAATATTGATGCAATCTCAAATTGTTTATAGCCTAGCAATTTTAAGTTAAGCCAATTTTTTTCATTAGTAGTTAATAGTTGCAAAAACTGTTGGTATATAATTTGATGATTCATTTGATCAAACAGGATATTTTCTCGTTCTTTTAAATCTGGAGAATTTATTGTAATTTCTAATTGTTTCTGACTGCGAAACAAATCAATCAAATAGCAATTCAAACGAAAATATAAAAATTGTTGTAATGAGACAGAATGATGGGGAGAATACTTCTGTGTTAGTTCCCACATTTTGATAGTGAGTAATTGAGTATATTCTTCTCGATTATACTTAATATGGTATTTTTTTAATAACACAAAAATAATAAATTTGAATTGAAAATATGTTTGTTCGAAGGACATGCTGTAACTCCATTGTTATATATATAACTTTTATTTCCGGATGCAATCATTTTATTTTAAAATTTAGTAATTTTCATTTGCTAAATAATGATAATAGGTGTTAAATAGAGTTAATAAGATAGATAAAATTTAAGTTTTATAACATCAACGCGTATTCAACTTAAAGATATAACACTTTAGAGTTTTAGTATTATCTTCGGACAACAAATCAGGAGGTTTATATGGATTACGCACATTTAAATTTAGAATATTTTTTTGCGAGACATGATGATTTAGATATGATTAAAGATAAATCAGACTTTGTTATGATAAATAATCTAACAAAAGAAATGATGTACCGCGATGGTGAAATTGAAGGAACAATTGATTTAAATCGTTATTATTATAAAAACAGATCCCAAGCAGTAAGCTTTGTTATGATGGAATATAATAAAAGTCAAGAGTAATGAAATTAAAATTTCATTACTTTTTTTATGAATATGTAACAACAAACATATTAAATTGTACGTTCAACTATTTAGTGTTAGAATTTAAATTTAGATAGTCTCTTAAAGTATATTTTAATAAAGAGAGGACTTAATATTCTTATTATTACCTATGAGGTGTGGACATGACGAAGCATAAGAAAGGCTCAATACTATCAATTATTGGCTTATTGGTAGTGTTAGTGATAGCTGTTGTCGTTGTATTTTCAATGATTTCAGATCAAATCTTTTTTAAAAAGGTTAACCAACAAGAAAAAGTAGAACAGCTCAATATTACTTTAGATAAAGCATCAAAAAAACAAATCGATAATTATACTAGCCAACAAATTTCAAATAAAAATAATGATTCATGGAGAGATGCGTCTTCAACTGAGATTAAAGCAGCAATGGATAGTAATAAATTTATTGAAAGTGAAACTCAAAAATATCAATTTTTAGAATTAGATAAATATCAAGGAATTGATGAAAATAGAATAAAAAGAATGTTAATCGATAATCCAGTACTATTAGAACATTCAGACGATTTCATAAAAGCAGCAAAAGAAAAACATGTAAATGAAGTATACTTAATATCACATGCATTGCTTGAAACAGGATCAGCTAAAAGTGAATTATCGAGTGGTGTTGAAATTGATGGCAAGAAATATTATAACTTTTTTGGGGTCGGTGCACTTGATGAAGATCCAGTGAAAACTGGTGCTGAATATGCTAAAAAACACGGTTGGGATACACCAGAAAAAGCAATTACTGGTGGTGCTAATTTTATACATGAACACTTTTTATCAAATAAAGATCAAAACACATTGTATAGCATGCGCTGGAATCCTAAAAACCCTGGTGAACATCAATATGCTACAGATATTAAATGGGCTGAAAGTAACGCAAGCCTAATGTCAAATTTTTATAAAGATATGAAAACAGAAGGCAAATATTATAAATATTTTGTATATAAAGATGATAATAAACATAAAAAAGAATGATCTATGATTTTAAATATAATTAATTATAACAAATGAAAATGATTGAGTTTGTTATACGAACTAAAGAAGGACTAATCCGTAGGAAAAATGGATTAGTCCTTTTTGAATACATAAATGATTGATTTTTGATATTTACATTAGTTAGTAATTTATATTTTATAGACATAGGTAATCGAATTCCGTAAACTGTGAATTAATTATCAAGATGAACGAGAGATCTTAAAGTAGTAAATATTATTTAGCTTTATTTTTCTGTCCAAATAATATAAAAAGCATAATCGTTGATATTATCACTTTTATAATGAATTTCATTAAATCACTTCCTTACTATGTAGCTATAGTAACACTAATCGATTAATATCACATAACATTAAATATAGAATTACACTTGAAATTTAATTTTCATCTTCGAAATAATTGTGTTTTTCTAAAAATCTTTTGGCTACAATTGCTGGTTCTTTACCTTCACCATCTGCTTCATAGTTTAACTTTTGCATTTGTTCAGTACTAATTTTATCATCTAATTTATTAATAGATTTTTTAATTTGTGGATGCTTTTGTAATAATTCATTTGGAGCGACCGCGCTAGCATCATATGGCGGGAAAAAATTTTTATCATCCTTAAGTACAACTAAATCATACGCTGCAATTCTTCCATCTGTTGTATAACCAAGTGCAACATCGAGTTTATTATTTTTTAACGCGTCGTAAACTAGTCCAATTTGCATAGGTTTTAAATCATTGAAACCAAAACCATAATGTGCACGGAATGGTGCATAACCATCGCCACCTCTCTTGATCCATGTCGTATCTGTACCAACTCTTACTTTATCTTTTACTTTTTTTAAATCTGAAACGGTATGTAAATCATATTTTTTTGCGGTTTCTTTAGTAACCATAAAAGCAAAAGTATTTTCAAATCCATAAGAGTCGAAAAACGTTTGATCAAATTTTTGATTGAATAATTTTTGAGTTACTGACATTGCTTTTTGAGTATTTGTAATAGGTTGTTGTTCTAAAGCCCCAACCAAATCAGTACCAGTGTAGCGTGTACTTGATATGTCGGCATCTCCGCGAAGTAATGCATTATGCTGTATTGTAGCTGAACCTAAGTTGTTAATAATCGATCCAGTAATCTTTCCTTTTGTATCATGTTCTATTAAATCTTTAAGCATATAAGCCATGATTTGAGATTCACTCGTAGCTAAAGCAGAAATTTTAACTGAGTTTTTAGATTGACCGCCGCCTAAACCAGGTAAGTCACAACTTGCTAATAAAATTGAACTAACAATCAATAAATAAATTATTCTTTTAAAAAATTTCATGTTTTAACTCCTTATATGTTTTAGAAATCTTTTTTGATACAACATTTTTATATTAACATATATATTAATTTTGTATAATGGTGGCATAGTCCATTAATATGTAATATCAATTAAATACTTGATATACTAAGTATAAATTAATTAAAGTAAGGATGAGTGAAATGCGTATAGCTATCATTGGTATGGGTACCGCAGGTGTTAGTTTGTTAAAAGAATTAGTTAAATATAATGAATTCGAACAAATGGAAGTAGACGTTTATGATAACCCTAAAAACATGGGGCAAGGTGTGCCTTTTCAAAATGACAGCGACCAATTATTAATCAATTTACCTGCAAAACAAATGTCTTTAAATTTGAATAATGAGCGAGAATTTTACGAATGGTATCAACATCAATCTATATTTAAATTTTCTAATCCAGAGTATCTACCCAGATTTATTTTTGGACACTATATGAAAGATTATTTGGAAACTTATCATAATCAATATAGTAATATTCATATGATTAAAGAAGCAGTATTAGAAGTGTATATAGAATCTAATATTGGTGATACGCAGGTTGAATATGTTGTCTGCACATCTGAAAATTTAGAGAAACGCCGACGTTATGATATTGTATTTTTAACAATCGGTACGATGTCCTATCATGACCCATATCAATTAAAAGGAACGCCAGGTTACATAAAAACACCTTATCCAACTTATGACACATTAAATGAAGTTGATAGTACTGATAGAATTGCCATTATTGGTACTGGCTTAGCAAGTTTAGATGTCATTCGATTTGTAACGGCACATCATCCTAATTTACCTATTACAGTGACGAGTCGTAAAGGTCATTTACCCAGTGTTAGGGGAAATATGCCAGAAATTCAATTTAAATATCTTACTCCAGAAAAATTTAATGAAATCAAAAAAGAATATTTTGGAAACGTACCTTTGGACGAGGCATTGGCATTATTTAAAAAGGACTGTGAATATTATGATATTCCAATAGAAGCATTAGTACACAGAAGGCAAGGCGACCCGATTTTGGATTTAACCTATGATTTACAGCATGCCGAAGTGCTAGGGAAATTTCAAAGTATGTTAGAATTAACAAAAGAAAATTTAAATTGGATTTGGAACAGTTTCAGTAGAGAGGATCAGAAGATATTCTTAGAAAAATACCAATCTATATTAAAAGAAAATTCGAATCCAATGCCTCCACGTACCGCGAAATTAATTATCGATCATATCGAAAAAGGGCAAATTGAAATCAAAAAAGGGTTGGAAGACGTTAAATATGACGGGCATCAATTTTGTTTTAAATATGAGGATGATTTTAAAGCAATTGATAAATTTGATATTGTCATTAATGCTACTGGTTCAAAATCACATTTATCAGAATTAGACCAAGATGATCAACTGATTCTCAATCTGGAAAATAGGCAAGTAGTCCAAGCACACCCACTAGGTGGTATTCAAATCATTCCAGAAACAAATCAAATTATAAGTCCACGTTATGGTACCTTAAAAAACATGTTTGCTTTAGGTCAAGTTACAAATGGAATTAATCAATCACGTAACGGCGTTATGATGATAGTAAAACAAGCTGTAAGTGTGGTAGAGAATTTGTTGAATGCTAAGCATGATTGATTATGTAGTGTAGTATACAAACGAATGTTTATCTAATTTAGATGAATCAGTAAAATATGAATTATGTTTCTGAATGAATTTAAATCCGGTTTCATTTTGAGGAAAGTAAAAGAGTAATTTTTGCAAGATGTTCGTTCGTTTTTGGTTTGAATTATAAAAATATTAAATAAGTATAGCATTTAATCATTTATGAAAATATTTTAAGATGTAAATTTTTGATGAATGGATTTGTAAACCAACTTATAAGCATTGTGAAGTTAAGAATATAAGCAAGTTGTTACAGATATAAAGCCGACTTAGATAATATGAATTGTTTTTTGTTGAAATATATAGTACGATAACGTTGTAGCTTTCAAAAGTTACTTTGACTCAATCATCAATTACAATTTCATAAATATTCTTTCGGGGCAGGGTGAAATTCCCAACCGGCAGTAAATTAAGCCTGCGACCTGCATTTGTTTTGGCAAATGTGGCTGATCTAGTGAAATTCTAGAGCCGACAGTAAAGTCTGGATGGGAGAAAGAATGAAGTATAACAAAAAGGCACTTATACAAGTGTTTATTTAACGTACATTTTTCTAAAAATTGGAGAAGTGTATCCAAATTTAAGTAAATTATGTTATATCTAAATACATCCCACACCTGAAATGAGTTTCAGGTGTTTTTTTATTACTAAGAGGTGATTATATGAGTCAATATTTAAATTATGCAATTCAATTGGCGCAGATGGTAGATGGCCAAACTGGTGTGAATCCTCCTGTGGGTGCAGTTGTGGTAAATCAAGGTAGAATCGTCGGTATTGGTGCACATTTACGAAAAGGTGACAAACATGCCGAAGTACAAGCTTTAGATATGGCAAAAGCAGCAGCAAATGGAGCGACAATTTATATATCTTTAGAACCTTGTTCACATTATGGTTCAACGCCACCATGCGTAAACAAAATTATTGAATTTGGTATTTCAAAAGTTGTTTATGCTGTTAAGGACACAACCTTATCGTCTAAAGGTGATGAAATTTTACAAAATGCTGGAGTGAAAGTCGAGTTTCATCATAAGCCAGATGCTGAAGCATTATACAAAGACTTTTTTATTACTAAGCGACAAGGCGTTCCTGAAGTTACTGTAAAAGTATCTTGCAGTTTAGATGGTAAACAAGCTACTGATAGTGGTGAAAGTAAATGGATTACCAACAAAACTGTTAAACAAGATGTATTTATGCTCAGACATAAACATGATGCAGTAATCACCGGGACTGGTACGTTAAACGCAGATAATCCACAATATACTACTAGGATTGAACAAGGTAAACAACCTATACGTGTGATACTTTCAAAATCTGGAGAAGTCGATTTTACTTTAGACATTTTTCAACAACCGACGACGCCAATATGGATTTTCACAGAAAATAAAAATTTAAAAAATCAAAATAAAAATATAGAAATAATATATTGTTCAAATTGTACGATTGAAAATATTTTAAAGCAGTTATATCAAAACGGGATTGGACGTGTTTTGGTTGAAGCAGGTCCCACGATTACTTCAGAATTTCTCCAATCTAACTTTACAAATGAACTCATCTTATATTACGCCCCGAAAATAATAGGTGGTTCTGGTGACAATCAATTTTTCAAAACAAAAAATGTCTTTAATTTATCAGACGTTCCTCAATTTGAAATTGTAAATTCCAAAATGCTTGAGCAAAATATTAAATTAGAATTGCGAAAGAAGTGAATAATTATGTTTACTGGTATTGTCGAAGAAATAGGAACTATAAAAAAAGTTACAACACAACAAGCGGTTGTTAATTTAACAATTGATTGTAGAACAATTTTATCTGACATGCATATTGGTGATTCTATTAGTGTAAACGGTGTATGTTTAACTGTTATACAATTTGATGAACGGTCATTTTCAGTCCAAGTAATCAAAGGTACTGAGAATAAAACCTATTTGAATCAATTAAATCAATCCGCTGAGGTGAATTTAGAGCGAGCAATGAGCGGTTCAGGAAGATTTGGAGGTCATTTTGTACTTGGCCACACTGATGAAGTAGCTAGAATTACTAGAATACAAAACTCAGATAATTCTAAAATTGTAACTATTAAACCATCTACTTCTGTGATCGATCAAATGGTACAACAAGGTTCAATCACCGTAGATGGCGTTAGTTTGACAGTATTTCAATTACGAGATACAGAATTTGATATTCATCTTATACCAGAAACAAGAAGATCAACTATCTTAAATCAAAAACGTGTTGGTGACCTAGTACATATTGAAACAGACATGTTGTTTAAATATGTAGAAAAAATAGTTGGTAAAAGTGAAAAAGGTTTAAGTTTAGAAAAACTAAGCGCTTTTGGATTCTAGGAGGGGTAAAATGCAATTGGACAGTATAGATTTAGCACTTGAATCACTAAAAAAAGGTAAAAGTATCATTGTAGTAGACGATGAAAATAGAGAAAATGAAGGAGATTTAGTAGCGGTTACTGAATGGATGTATGATAATACTGTTAATTTTATGGCTAAATATGGAAGAGGATTAATTTGTGCACCGATTAGTAAAAAAATAGCTGAAGATTTAGAACTTCATTCAATGGTCAATCATAATTCAGATGTATATGGCACTCAATTTACAGTTAGTATTGATCATATTAACACTACAACTGGTATCAGTGCTGATGAAAGAATGCTCACTGCAAAAGCATTAATCGATAATAGTACAACAGCAGAAGATTTTAATAAACCAGGCCATTTATTTCCATTAGTTGCTCAAGAGAATGGTGTATTGGCTAGACGTGGTCATACTGAAGCCTCTGTAGATTTAGCTAAATTAACTGGCGCAAAACCGGCAGCGCTGATTTGTGAAATTATGAATGACGATGGTTCAATGGCAAAAGGTGATGATTTAGAAGCATTTAAAAATAAGCACAATTTGGTAATGATATCTATCGAAGATTTGGAAAAATATAGAAAGCAATCTGTTTCGTCTGTTGCAGCAAAAGCTAAAATAAAGTTGCCTACTGAATATGGTAATTTCGATATGTATGGTTTTACAACAAATGATGGTGAAGAAATTGTAGCAATCACAAGTGGTAATATTAACGAAACAGAGAATGTACGTATACATTCTGCTTGTTTGACTGGAGATATTTTTCATAGTCAAAGATGTGATTGTGGTGAACAGCTTGCTGCATCTATGAAATACATTGATAAAAATGGAGGCGTTATCCTTTATTTACCTCAAGAAGGTAGAGGAATCGGTTTAATTAATAAATTAAGAGCATATGAATTGATAGAACAAGGATATGATACGGTTACAGCAAATATTGCACTCGGTTTTGATGAAGATTTAAGAGAATACCAATATGCTGCTGAAATTTTAAAATATCTAGGTATCAAACGTGTGAATTTATTAAGTAATAATCCTAAAAAATTTGGAAGTTTGGAGAATTACGGCATTGATATTGCCAAAAGAATTGAATTGGTAATACCATCGAACCAATATAACCAAGCTTATATGAAAACAAAAAAAGAGAAAATGGGTCATTTAATATAGGAGGAATAAACATGAATTTTGAAGGTAATTTAATAGGATCAGATTTAAAGGTAGCGATTGTCGTAAGTAGATTCAACGATTTCATTACGAATCGTTTGCTAGATGGTGCTAAAGACACTTTAGTTAGACACGAAGTGCCTGCAGAAAATATTGATGTTGCATATGTGCCTGGGGCTTTTGAAATCCCATTAGTAGCTAAAAAATTAGCTCAAAAAAGTGATTACGATGCAGTAATTACTTTAGGTTGTGTGATTAGAGGTTCAACGTCACATTATGATTATGTATGTAATGAAGTAGCGAAAGGTGTTTCAAAAGCGAATGATATTTCAGATACAACAGTTATCTTTGGAATTTTAACAACTGAAAATATTGAACAAGCTGTAGAACGTGCAGGTACAAAAGCAGGAAACAAAGGGTCTGAAGCGGCAGTAAGTGCTATAGAAATGGCAAATTTATTGAAAAAAATTTAATGATTCAAGTAATAATTAGTAATGTCATTTAAAAATAAAAATTAGGTCAGAACTCTAGATATCATTTCCTCTGCTCAAAATAAGAGTCAGGCATATAAATCCAAAAAATAGCACTCAGATGATTTAATTCAATTCATCTGAGTGCGTCTTTTTATTCAATACTTCATATTGTTGGCTCGCTTTCTTTGGGGACAGCTTTAGCCTGTAGCAGCTTGTCCTATACTTCGAGAGACTTGCTAAAATACGTCATATTTGTCAAAGAACTATATGATTCAAACAAAATAATTTTGAGAAAGGGGATTTATGTCCCAGCCTCTTTTGTTTTAAATTTTTGTTTTTGCTCGTCATACTTGGACTATAAATATCGTTTGCATAATCCGTAATCATTCACTTATTCATAAATATGATATTACATTTGATTATTTTAACAACATTTTTAAAAGGTTTAAATTACATACATTTTAACCATAAAATTTTTATTTTTTTAATTTTTTGTATAGCCATGCACTTAATGCTCCAATAGTTGACAGAGCTCCAACGACTACTCCCATTTTTTTCAACACTTCGGGTTTCATAATTTCTAAAAACATTAGATTTAAATTTTGAGGTCGTTCTGCTAATCTTCTCATAAAGTAACTAAACCAATCATCACCGTATGGAACATAGATACAGAAATGATTGCCTTCGCGCGCTAGTGATTCTGCCAATTCTGAGCGGAAACCATACAACATCTGAAATTCATAGTTATCTTTTTCAATATTATTGTCTTTAATAAACTGTTTAATATGTGTGATGATAGCATCATCATGTGTAGCAATAGAAGTGACATTTTTCGCATTTAAAAGTCGCTTTTTAATTAAGCGTATGTAATTATCGTCAATTTCTTCTTTAGTTTGATAGGCGATGTTTTCATTTTCTTTATATGCACCTTTGACCATACGTAATCGTAATTCTGGGTATTTATCGACGAGTGCATTTGCTTTATATAAATATCCTTGTATAACAGTTCCTACATTTTTAAATTCGCCTTTTAATCGGTCTAAAACTTGTGTAATATCAAATAAGCTATCATATTTTTCAGTGTCTATATTAATATGCATATTACCAAAATCGTTAGCTTTAAGTAATATTTCACGTAAATTACGATAAGCAAGATCAATGTCAAACTCAGAACCTAATTGGCTGATTTTGATAGACATATGACCATCTAAATTATGATTGTTGATAGCATACATCACTTCTAATATTTGGTCTTTTGCTTGTATTGCCTCACCTTCATTTAAAACAAATTCACCAAGACAATCTACTGTGACAGTAATCCCTTTGTTATTTAAACGTTCAATTGTGTCCACTAATTCTGGAATAGTGTTCCCTGCAACTACTTTCTTGGCACCGAACATAGGACCAATTTCCTTAGCTGCTTTATTTAAAAATGGATTGTTAGATAATCCTATAAAAAAATTTTTCACAATTGGCATATTAATTCCTCCCATTCTGCTTATGGCTGTTCTTTCAATAATAGTGTAGCATGAATCTAATAGTAATGAAATCGTTTACAATAAAATTTATTACACTAAATATTATATACTACACGATAACATTGTCTCACGCTTTAGCTATGAGTTATAATCATAAAGTTATAGGCACACATAACAGTATGATTTATGCGTTAAAAATGGAAAAAGTACATCATATTTTGATACAATGTAGTTATTGAAATTATTGTAGAAGGGGAAGTATGGAATATGTGGAAATGGGAAACAGAAAACGAGGCAAAGGGTGTCATTGTAATCGCCCATAACATGCTCGAACATACAGGTAGATATGCATATGTTATAACAATGCTTCGTAGAAATGGCTACCATGTAATCATGGGTGATTTGCCTGGACAAGGTCAAACTACACGTGCTAATAAAGGACAAATAGCAAACTTCGAAGTATACCATGAACATGTGCTTGAATGGATTAGAATAGCTAATGAGTATAAACTTCCGACTTATTTTTTAGGTGTAGGCCTTGGTGGGCTTATCATTTTAAATTTACTTGAAAAAGTGGAAGTGCCTATTGAGGGGCTAATGTTGATTTCTCCATTATTAGAATTCAAGAAAAATAAAAAAACTAGAAAAGATAAAATTGTGTCGAATGTAGGAAAATTAACTAAAGATACAAGATTTAAAATAGGTATTACAATTGAAGATTTAACACGTAATGAGGAGGTTATTGAAGAGGCAAAAGCGGACCAACTCATGCTTCAGAAAGTTACGTATCATTGGTATAAACAAATCATTGAAATCATGAAAGAAACTGTTACACATTTAAAAGATATTAAACCACTTCCTTTATTATTAATGTATGGACTAGAAGATAAAGTGTCTGATATTTCTACTATGAGTTTAATTAAAGAAAAAATTACTACAGAAGAGTTATATTTTAAAGCTTGGCCTGGGTTGAATCATGAAATACATAATGAACCTGAAAGAGATGACGTAATGCGCTATGTTCTAGCATTTCTTAATAATAGCGCTAGTAATATTGGTTTTATTGTACATGATGAAAATGAACTTTCATAATTTATATAATAAATGATGGAATCGGATCTTGAGTATCATTTTATAAAATGCTTAATAAGTCTAAACAACCATCTAATTGATACAATTATGACTTAACAATCATTGATAAAAAGAGTGAATAAATTTAATCTGTCGTTGATTTTATTGACACTCTTTTATTTATAAAAAATAATGTGAAAAAAATCACAATAAACATTGATTTTTAAAATAATAATTGTTATATTTATAATGTGAAAAAAATCACATTAATCTTTAGTAATATTTACTTTGAATTAAAAGGAGCGACTTAGCATGAAAATTGAAAAAGGGAATAAAGTGGTTTTAATAGGTGATGGAGCAGTTGGATCAAGTTATGCTTTTGCAGTAGTTGCACAAGGTTTAGCTGATGAATTAGTAATAATTGATTTAGATGAAGCAAAAGTTAAAGGCGATGTTGCAGATTTAAATCATAGTGCTCCATACGGTGATTCACCAGTAAAAGTAAAAGCTGGTAGTTATGAAGATTGTAGTAATGCTGACTTAATTGTCATTACTGCAGGAGCTGCACAAAAGCCAGGCGAAACGAGATTAGATTTAGTAGAAAAAAATACAAAAATATTTAAAGATATTGTCACTAAAATTATGAGCACAGGCTTTAATGGCATTTTCCTTATAGCAACAAATCCAGTGGATGTATTATCCTATGTAACACAAAAAGTTTCAGGATTACCGAAAGCTCAAGTGATTGGATCAGGTACAATACTAGATACCGCACGATTTAAATTTGAACTAGCACAAGAATTTGGTGTGTCCCCTTGGAGTGTGGATGCACAAATTATTGGTGAACATGGTGATTCTGAATTAGCGATATGGTCACAAGCTAATATTGCTGGTCAACCATTATACAATTTATTAAATGATAACCCTGATAAACAACATAGAATAGATGAAATATTTACCAACACAAGAGATGCTGCTTATGAGATTATCCAATCAAAAGGGGCAACTTATTATGGCATAGCAATGGGATTGGTACGTATTACACAAGCAATTTTAAAAAATCAAAATGTAGTCTTGCCAGTTTCTAGTTATTTAGAAGGTGAATATAAACAAGATGATGTTTATATTGGAGTGCCTACATTAATTAATAGAAATGGTGCAGTTAAAGTATATGAGACGCAATTAAATAGTGAAGAAAGTGAAAAGTTTGAAAATTCTGCCATAATTTTGAAAGATATGCAAAATAAAATCAAACAACTAATTGCATAATTCATAATTTAATTTTAAACTGTATATAAGATTAATTTTATTGAAAATATCAAAATTTATTCCGATATGAATAAATTTTGCATTGAATGAATTTTTGGTAAATTAATTTTACATGTTTAACTTTATATTATGATTGGGGGATATTTCTATGGGGAAGACAATTGCTGATATGGTAGATAGTGTCCTTAGATTGGAATATGTACTTAAAGATATTGAAGAAATCTTTGAAAAAGTACAGAAACAATATAAAATGTCAAAAGAAGAAATTTTAATTCTTTTAACACTTTGGGAAGAAGGATCAATGACGCTTAAAGAAATGGATAATTATGTTAAAATAAAATCTTATAAACGTACAAGAACGTATAATGATTTAGTTGAGAAAGCGTGGATTATTAAAGAAAGACCTGTGAACGATGAACGTACGGTAATTATACATTTCAATGAGGATTTAAAAGATCAAAGGGAAGAACTTTTAAATTGTTTTAAAGCAGAAATAAGTGAAAAATCATCTACTATACAATCTAGTCTTAAATCTATCTTAAAATTATAGGGAATAATTATAGTTACAAAATGAGAAGTTAGACCCAATATAGTATTAGGTAATCAATATCTATACTAAAGTAAAAATGCATCTCCATATAAATGGAGATGCATTTTTA
>NZ_JBFDVL010000010.1:0-73231 GCF_041008415.1 Staphylococcus cohnii species complex 1663 | reverse complement strand
GGCTTCCAACACTAATGAAAGTAAAGACGACAGTACTAACATAGCAGATCAGAATGATGATAACGCTAATGTCGCTCAAGATGATAATGCTTCTGATGTTGCTGACTCTGAGGTCGCTTCTGATGAATCAACTTCTGATTCTACAAACGATAATAGTACGGCTTCCAACACTAATGAAAGTAAAGACGACAGTACTAACATAGCAGATCAGAATGATGATAACGCTAATGTCGCTCAAGATGATAATGCTTTTGATGTTGCTGACTCTGAGGTCGCTTCTGATGAATCAACTTCTGATTCTGCAAACGATAATAGTACGGCTTCCAACACTAATGAAAGTAAAGACGACAGCACTAACTTAGCAGATCAGAATGATGATAACGCTAATGTCGCTCAAAATGATAATGCTTCTGATGTTGCTGACTCTGAGATCGCTTCTGATGAATCAACTTCTGATTCTGCAAACGATAATAGTACTACTTCCAACACTAATGAAAGTAAAGACGACAGCACTAACTTAGCAGATCAGAATGATGATAAAACTACTGTCGCTCAAGATGATGATGATTCTGAGGTTGCTGACTCTGAGGTAACTTCTGGTGAGACAACTACAACAACTCAATCTGACAATGAAGCACAAACTGAAAAAGTGAATACTTTAGATTCAGATATAAATACGTCACCAAAAACAGTTCAAGTCTATAAAAGTGAGGCAACACCAAAATTAAGAATGGCTAGATCAGTTAGTACACCAACTATAGCTACAAGATCAGCTGTCAGTACTAAATCTACATCTAAAAGTTCATTACCTAAATATACGCCAAAAGTAAATTCGTCAATAAATAATTATATTCGTAAAAATAACTTCAAAGCACCTAACTATGAACAAGATATCGCAAGTTATTTACCAAAATATCAGTATCGTTATGGTAAACCTGAAGGTATCGTTATGCATGATACTGCAAACGATAATTCAACAATAACTGGTGAAATAAATTACATGAAAAATAATTATAATAGCGCATTTGTACATGCTTATGTAGATGGTAATCGTATTATTGAAACAGCTAATACAGATTATTTAGCATGGGGTGCTGGTCCAGCTGCAAACGAACGCTTTATTCATGTAGAATTAGTCCATACTCATGACTATGATTCATTTGCTCGTTCTATCAATAACTATGCAGACTATGCAGCTACAAACCTACAATATTATGGACTTGCTCCTGATAGCGCTGAGTATGATGGTGTTGGGACTGTTTGGACGCATAAGGCTGTAAGTAATTATTTAGGTGGATCAGATCATATCGATCCACATGGTTATTTAGCTAATCATAATTATAGTTATGATGAACTTTATGATTTAATTTATGAAAAATATTTAATTAAAACAGGTAAAGCTGCCGCTTGGGGTTCTACGTCATCTGGAAGTACAAGTGGGAGCAAAAATGAGTCAAGTGGTTCTACTACAAAACCGTCTACTAATACTGGTAAATTAACAGTATCAACGAACAACGGTGTTGGGCGCATAAACACAAATAATGATGGATTATATACCACTGTTTATGATCAAAATGGTAGAAAAACAAGTAAAACGAATCAAACGTTAAAAGTTACAAAATCGGCGACTTTAGGAAACAAAAACTTTTACTTAGTTTCTGATTATAATAAAGGTAATTTAATTGGATGGGTACATCAAAGTGATGTAAGTTATAACTCTGCTAAGCCAGTTGCTAAAAATAATCAATCTTATAAAATCAAACCTGGTGAAGTGATTTATACTGTACCTTGGGGCACTAGTTCTCAGAAAGCAGGCACAGTTTCAGGCAGCTCTAGTCAAACATTCAAAGCATCAAAACAGCAGCAAATTGGCAAAACAAATTATATTTATGGCACAGTAAATAATTTATCCGGTTGGGTAAGCTTAAGTAAATTAACTTCAACAAGTAAAACAGCTACCCCCCCTAGTACAAGTAATAATTTAACTGTCAATACGCTTATCAATCAACAAGGTACAGTCGCTAAAACAAATCATGGTGTTTATACATCCGTATATGATCAAAAAGGTATTCAAAAATCATATGTGAATGGTAAAACTTACAAATTAAGTAAAAAAGCTACATTAGGTAAAAATTCATTTTATTTAATTACAGATAACAAAACAAATACTAACCTAGGTTGGATGCAAACAGGTGACATTACTGTTAAAGAAGCAGTTACAAAAGCTACTGCTACTCCTACAACATCTGTTAGTAAAATCGGACAATTAAACACAAACAATTCTGGTATTAAAGCAACTGTTTATGATAAAAAAGGTAAAAATGCTTCTAAATTTGCTGGTCGTACGTATACTGTAACTAAGCAACGTACTCAAGGTAATAACACTTATGTGTTAATCCAAAATACAAAACAAAATACACCAATTGGTTGGGTTAATACTAAAGATATAAATACGCGTAACTTAAGCAAAACAAAAGCTAAAAATGGACAATATACTGTAAAAGCTACTAACAATGGCTTATATGCAATTCCATGGGGGACAAAAAATCAGCAATTAGATACCCAAAATAATATTAAAAACAGTAAATTTAACGCATCAAAATCTGTGTTTGTTGATAAAGACGAGTACCTATACGGAAACGTCAATAATAAAACTGGTTGGATTGCAGCTAAAGATTTGAATAAAACTCCAACACAATCAAAAATCACACCACAAAAATTCGACTATGTTATTTACAATGCCAATGGTAACTATTACCTTGATCCTAATGCTACAAAATCAGCTGGATCATTAAAAGGTTTCCATGAAAGCATATTTACTGTTTTTGAAAAACAAATCATTAATGGGGTAACTTGGTATCATGGTAAATTATCGAACGGTAAAATTGTTTGGATAAAAGAAAGCGACTTACGAAAAGAGCTTGTAAAATACTATAAATCTAATCTTACTTTAGATCAGGCAGTAGCGTTACAACATGGTTTGAAATTCAAACCTCAAATTCAACGTACACCTGGAAAATGGGAAGATGCAACAAAAAGTGAGATTAAAAATGCTATGGATAGTAGTAAGCTTGCTAAAGATCCAACTCAAAAATACCAATTCTTACGCTTAGATAAATCACAAAATATTTCTGGTACTGATTTAGATAAACTATTAGTTGGCAAAGGCATATTAGAAGGACAAGGTGAGGCATTTAGTGAAGCTGCTAAAACTTATAACATTAATGAAGTTTATTTAGTTTCTCATGCCCTACTTGAAACTGGAAATGGAACTTCTAAGCTTGCTAATGGTGGTGACGTAGTAAATAATAAAGTTGTCACTAATGGCGCTAAAAAATATTACAATATGTTTGGTATTGGAGCCGTTGATAAAGATCCTGTAAAACAAGGTTTTGCTACCGCTAAAAATAATGGCTGGGATACTGTTAAAAAAGCAATTGTTGGTGGCGCTAAATACATTGCTAATTCATACATTAACCAAGGACAAAATACTTTGTATAAAATGCGTTGGAATCCTGATAATCCAGGCGTTCATCAATATGCAACTGATGTTGCATGGGCATCTCATAATGCTACACGTATTAAAGGTTTCTATGATTCAATGAATAAATTGGGCAAATATTTTGATGTAAACACATATAAATAGCATGAAATCATAATGTGTAAGTTTTAAAACACAAATAAACCTTAGGTGAAAATTCACCTAAGGTTTATTTGTTTATATAGTGCTAACATATTAAGTATCATTATACTAAACAGTTTTGTAAACGTCATAGAAGCTTTTTAAATCTCTGTTATGACATATTGTTCTTTTCCAACATGAAAGCTTTTCCAATCATTGGATAGCTATTTATTGTTTCTGTTTCTATGCATTTTTGGTTCATTTGAACCCTATCATATCGCTGTGTTACATAATAAAATGATGCTGAAAATTTTAGCCACTTTGTCATTTACTTGATATAATGATGATGCGTATTTAATTTATTTAATAAATAATTTAGATTTTCAATATCATTTGAAGTTAAATTTTGACACCTTGCTTCTATCAAAGCCACCCTAACTTCGTTAATTTGTTGAACAAGTGCTTTTGTTTTTTCTGTAATCATTAAATCTTTACATCTTAAGTCTTTGTTTGACTGTTTACTAGTTATATAGCCCATTTGACATAATTTTTTGATCCATCTAGACACAATAGACTGTTCTTTATTAATTTTCATTGTTAAATCATATTGTGATAAAACATTATAATGATATAAAATCCTTAACATTTCTAACTGTTCTGAAGTTAAATCTGTGCGTTGGCCAAACCTTCTACTGACTAAATTTAAATCATTACTTGTAAGTGTAATTAATTGTTCTAGTTGTTTATACATGTTGTTTCATCTCCACTACTTTAATTAAAATGTTCAATAGCATTTAAATTTATTATTTTATTTTCTAATATTATAATGTTATTCCTCATAATATACAATAATAATCTACAAATCAGTCGGTTTTGTTGCATTTGTCATATGTTTTATAATAAATTAGTAACAGTGATTATAAATTTTACCTGCATATAAAAGGAGCAACCCTATGACACAGTTAAAAGAAAGAGATTATTTCTTCGACAATGCGAGAATGATATTAATTTTTCTTGTTGTATTTGGTCATTTATTACAACCATATACTGAAGAAAGTAAATATCTTTCTTCACTTTATTTAACTATATATAGTTTCCATATGCCCTGTTTTTTATTCATCTCAGGTTATTTTGCTAAAAAAGCAGGCAAAGCTGGTTATCTAGAGAAAGTTTCAAAAAAATTGTTAGTACCTTATTTTATTTTCTTTGGATTTTTCACCTTTTACTATTATTTCACAGGAAAAGAGGACAGTGTTAAATTCGATCCATTTGATCCTGTTTTTGCATTATGGTTTTTACTGACATTATTCTTTTTCCATGTCATATTAGTAATAGTAAAAGACTATAAACCTTATTTTGTATTACCAATATCTATTATTATTTCTTTATTTGCAGGTTACTCAGATAATATTGACAATTATTTAAGTTTTTCAAGAACAATCATGTTCTTCCCTATTTTCTATTTAGGTTATTTATTTACGAGTGAACATACACGTGTGTTAAGAAATAAGAAATTCATACCGGTCGCTGTTAGCATTTTACTCCTTTTTTATATCATTTATACCTTGCATCCTATAAATGCTGATTGGTTATTAGGTGATTCACCTTATATGTCACTAGAAGGTAAACAAGATTTATATAGTCCAATTAAACGTTTGCTATTATACTTTATTATTTTAATTACAATGTTTTCTTTCCTTAATTTAATACCTGAAAAAGAAAGATTTTTCACATACATTGGGCGTCGCACTATGTATGTCTATTTACTACATGGCATTGTAATTGGTATTATACGTGGTTTTAATATTTATCCGTTTAAAGACCACATCTCTATACTGACTTATATATATCTACTCTTATTTACTAGTATAATTGTATATGTATTATCAACTAGATTTATCTCTAAGTGGACCAATCCAATTATTAACTTGCAATCCCCTTCGAATTTTAAAGATTAAAATAATTTCCAGCCGATTTGTAGTTGATTCAAATATGTTACGATGGTAGTAATTTGATATTTTAAGCTAGTCATACTTATTTAACTACAAATCGGTATTTTTATTTTGAGGTGAAAAACAATGAAGCTATCATTAAACGACAATTCTAAATTTTTAACAGCACCAAGTATTAGGCAATTTTCAAATAAAATTAAAGATATTGATGATTGTATCAATTTAACAATCGGTCAACCAGATTTTCCTATGCCTGATGTCGTAAAAAATGCATATATTACTGCAATAAAAGAAAATCAAACAAAGTATTCTCATAACAAAGGGTTACTTGAAACACGAAATGCAGTCAGTCATTATTTTAAACAGCGCTATGGTTTCCATTATAGCTCTGATGAAATTATTATTACAAATGGCGCTAGTGAAGCATTAGACACAGCTTTGAGAAGCATTATTAACCCAGGTGATGAAATATTAATCCCCAGCCCTATTTATGCAGGTTATATCCCTTTAATTAAAACACTTGGTGGCGTTCCTGTATATATCGACACTACAAAAACAGATTTCAAAATAACACCTGAAGCAATCAAGCAAAATATATCGTCAAAAACAAAAGCAATTCTTTTAAATTATCCGACAAATCCCACTGGTGTTATTTTGACTTATGATGAAATTCATGCACTTACAGAAATGTTAAAAAATGAAGAGATTTTTATCATTAGTGATGAAATTTATGCAGAAAATACCTTTAATCATCAACACACTTCTTTTGCTGAATTTAAATCCATCCGTGATCAGTTATTGCTCGTCAATGGATTAAGTAAATCTCACTCTGCTACTGGGATTCGCATTGGTTTTCTAATAGGTCCTGAATATTTAATTGAAAAGTTAACATTTATGCATGCCTATAATTGTATATGTGCTAATGTACCTGCTCAAATAGCTTGTATAGCAGCATTAAACGAAGGATTAGATGCACCTCACTATATGAACAAAGCATATATTGAAAGACGAGATTTTTTAATCACAAAACTACAATCTTTAGGATTTAAACTCGACGCTAAACCAGAAGGTGCTTTTTATATCTTCCCAAGTATTGAAAATTTCACAGAAAATGATTTTGATTTTTGCGTTGATGTACTCGAAAAAGCACACGTTGCAATGGTACCAGGTTCTTCATTTACAGACATTGGTAAAGGCCATGTGCGTATTTCTTATGCCTATGAACTCGATGCCTTAAAAGAGGCAATGAGAAGATTAGAACTTTATATAAAAGAACATTATGAATAACGCCTTGTTATTCTGTATTTAAAATTTATTTACCAATGATTACTACGCTAACTTCCATATTCTATGTAGGCAGCCAAAAAACTCAATTGAATATAATCAAAAAATTTTAGTGTGATTAATATCCGACATTCGATTAGTCGGTATAATGATTTAATAAATCGAGAAACTATATCAAATTGTTAATAATAGTAGGATTAATAAAGTGAATTTTTTAATGTGATTATTATGCTGAGGATTATGAGGAAAACTTACTTAGAGATAACTACGCACTTAAGCAGAGGTAATTTTCTTAAAAATATATCTGTTAAGAAGTATGACATAAAAGAGGCTCGTAAATGAATTTCTAAAAATTCATTTACGGGCTTCTTTTATATTACGCTTTATATTTCAAATATGTGCATTTTATTGATAAATATTTTTTTCAGCAAATTTTTTCATTAATTTATAATATATATCTATATCTTCTGAACTCATATTGAACTGAGTTAACACTTCATCTGAAATTTGCTCAAATTTTTCTTTTAACACACTTCCCTTTTGTGTCAATTGTACTTTAACTCTTCGTTCATCCTCTTCTGTTCTCATACGTTCAATTAGTCCTTTTTTTTCGAGTCTCTTAATAATTGGGCTTATTGTACCAGAATCTAAATATAATTGATCGCATAATGTCTTGATAAATACAGGATTTGAGTTTTCAATATATAACATCACTACATAATTTGGAAAGCTAATATCATACTGCTTTAGGTGTTTGTTAAATTTATTTACTATCTCTTTACTAGAAACATAAAACAGAAAAC
The DNA here is from genome assembly GCF_041008415.1 of Staphylococcus cohnii species complex 1663. NCBI lineage: Bacteria > Bacillati > Bacillota > Bacilli > Caryophanales > Staphylococcaceae > Staphylococcus > Staphylococcus cohnii species complex 1663. Next base: position 65,570 of record NZ_JBFDVL010000010.1, on the reverse strand, counting down.
ACATATCTTTCATAAGTTCTTTATTTTTATATTGTGTCATTCACTACTCTCCTCTGCCCTTTTTTATTATATTAATAGAAATTTTATTTTTGGTCAAATATAATAACAAAATGTTTAAAAGTTTTAACATTACTAGTATTAGTCAATAGAATATTCTGAAAACTAATTTTATCCAACTTACATGTTTTTCATTTAATTTTTAATAATAAATTTAAAACCTGGATTTTCATTTTATATTCTCATTTTTATCATTGATGAAAATGAATTTTTTTAACTTTAGATTCATTCATATAACCAGTCATTATGTATCATTTGGGTAATAAGGTGTATTCGTTCGAACCATGCATTGGTCAATTTGTCATTCAGCATCAAATAATCACTAGACAACTTTAAAACAATAAAAAAACCGTTAATTTCTAAATATTCACTAGAAATTAACGGTTGTCGTTTTAGTTTTAATACCATGACTTTCATTCAAAAGCCTCTATATTTATTGACGCGTTGTTACTAAATATCTTTACTTATGGAAATTTAGGGAATTGATCAAAATCAGGATTACGTTTTTCTTTAAACGCATCTCTGCCTTCTTTAGCTTCGTCTGTTGTGTAATACAACAGCGTAGCATCGCCCGCCATTTGTTGTAATCCTGCTAATCCATCAGTGTCAGCGTTCATCGCTGCTTTTAAGAATCTTAATGCTGTCGGAGAATGTTGCATCATTTCTTCACACCATTTCACCGTTTCATCCTCTATATCAGCTAAAGGTACAACAGTATTTACTAAGCCCATGTCTAAAGCTTCTTGTGCATTGTATTGACGGCATAAATACCATATTTCACGTGCTTTTTTATGTCCTACAATGCGCGCTAAATATCCTGAACCATAACCTGCATCAAATGATCCTACTTTTGGACCTGTTTGACCAAATATTGCATTATCTGCAGCGATTGTTAAGTCACAAACAACATTTAATACATTTCCGCCACCAATTGCATATCCTCTAACCATAGCGATGACAGGTTTTGGAATAATACGTATCAATCTTTGTAAATCCAACACATTAAGACGCGGAATTTGATCTTCACCTACATAGCCACCATGGCCACGTACTTTTTGGTCTCCACCTGAACAGAATGCTTTATCACCTTCACCTGTAAGGACAATAACCGAAATACGTTGATCATCTCTAGCTCTTGTAAATGCATCTATCATTTCTTGTACCGTATTCGGCGTAAACGCATTACGAACTTCAGGTCTATTAATAGTTACTTTGGCTATGCCGTTATAAAATTCGTACTTAATCTCTTTATATTCTTTAATTGTTTCCCATTGTCTAGTCATTTTGCTCCTCCTTAAAAATAAAACCTAACACTATTTTATCAAATTCTGTCATTTCTTCCACATGTACAGTATGACCACTACCACTAACTTCATATAGACTCGTCTCTGGTATTAAGTCGCACATGTGATAACCAATTTTTATAAATTTTTCGTCGAAACTTCCTACAATTATACAAGTTGGAACTGCAATATCTGATATTTTTGGCCATAAGTTAGGCATTTGTCCAGTACCATAATCTCGTAAAGCTTTTGCTAATCTCACAGGATTTTGTTGTAATCGCATTTGACGAATCTTTCGTTTTGTTTCTGTATTTAAATTATACTGACTTTGAAATAAAGGTAATTTTTCCCAATCATTTACAAAAATTTCTAATCCAGCGATTTCTAAAACTTTTGCACGTGCTTGATCAATTTGAATTCTTTCGATGCGGTCGTCTTCATCTGCAATTCCTGGTGAACTGCTTTCTAATATCAATCCATTTAAGTGGCACGTTCCATAAAGCGCATAATATAAAGCGATTCTACCACCCATAGAATAACCGTGTAAAAAAATACGATATGCCTTAAACAAAGCTAATGTATCGTCTAATAATTGGCAGATAAATTCGAAATTCCAAGTACACGTTTCACTTGATTGATCAAAACCATGACCTGGCAAGTCAATGGTTAATACATTGATTTCATCTGTGAACGTTTTGATATGTTCATCGAATGTCGATTGATCACTTATAAATCCATGTAATAATACGATCAAATCATTTGAGTTCTTTGTAGATTGATGAAATTTATAATGTAACATCTATAATATCACTCAATTTCAAATAAAGATTTTGGTGTTGGCTTAAGTTTTCATCACGATTTGTAATGATTTCATATATATGTGCACCAAGTTTTGACAGTTCTGCATACTTAAAAGTTTCAATTGTTTCAAAACGTCTGTAAGAAAAATCATAAAGTAATGCAGCATGTTCAAAGTTTAATCCTGTCGGTGTACCAAATAGTCTTTCAAAATAAATATCAGCAGACGACTTTTGTGGTAAAAAGGAGAAAATTCCGCCGCCATCATTATTTAAAAGTATGATATTTAAGTTAATATCATTTAATTTTGACATAAGTAAACCATTCATATCATGGTAAAATGCTAAATCACCTATTAATAATGTGACACGTTTATGTGCTGCCATTCCTATCGCTGTAGAAATAACACCATCTATGCCATTTGCACCTCTATTAGCATAAATCTCTGCTTCACAATCTATAAATAAGTTATCGACATCACGGATTGGCATACTATTGCTAACAAATAATGCATCCTCTTTCGTCAATTTATCTAATAGATTTGCTACAAAAGCTGACTCATCCGTAGCAGTTCTCAAATAATCTTTGATTTTAATATGTGCTTGCTTTTCTAGTGATTGCCATTTTTCTAACCAATTTTTTCGTTCTACAGTTGGAATTTCAGAAAGCTGCCTAAAGAAATCATTGGCCGACATTTCGTAAGATACATGCGGTACCTTTGGAAATGCATCTGGTTGATCATTATTTTGCACTAATATTTGAAAAGCTTCTGTAGCTTTTAACCATTGATTTACTTTTTTAGAAATCACTGGTTTACCTACGCGAATAATAAAATCAGCATTTATAGATAACCCCGATCTATACAGTAAATCATAAGTTGTCACTACATTAGGATGATGTTCTTTACGTAATTGACTCAAAGGGTCTGCCAAAATAGGCATGTCATGTATGGTTGCATAAGTAAGTATTTGATCTACATCTTGATGTTGCATATCACCCACAACAATGAGGCCTTTACGTTTTTGCATAATCGTTTTGATTTCATTTAAACTTGCTGTTTTTTGATAATGAGGCAAGATCTTATTATCTGAATTTAACCATTCTACTTTTTCTAGGTTCGGTGTTAATGGCTCTCTAAATGGCAAATTCAAATGTATGGGTCCACGATGCGGACCGTAGAAATATTGGCTTGCTTTTTGTATTTGAAATTTGATAGTGTTTAACAAATAATCTTGTGATTCATCGGCACCTGCTATTGGAAAATCAAATTGGTATTGAACATAATTCTCGAACATATTTGTTTGATTTATCGCTTGCGGTGCACCTATTCCTCTTAATTCATGCGGTCTATCACTCGTCAATACGACTAATGGTAAATGACTTAAATCACTTTCTGCAATTGCAGGCGTATAATTGGCAGCTGCAGTACCAGATGTACATAAAATTGCAACTGGTCTTTCACTACCTTTCATTAACCCCATCGCAAAAAAAGCAGCGCTACGTTCATCTGGATGAATCCAAGATTTCAGTTTTGGGTGTGCCTCTATAGCAATAGCTAGTGGCGTTGAACGAGAACCAGGGCTTATTACCACTTCTCTTATGCCATATGCATATAGTTCTGAGACTAATGTAAAAACTTGTTTTGTTAAAGCGTCTGTGTGATTACTCATATTTCTCTACTCCTAAAGCTTTCATCATCGGATTGAATTTAACCGCAGTTTCTTCTACTTCACTATCAGCATCAGAATTTTGTACAATACCGCAACCAGCAAATAAAGTAGCTTGATTCTTTTTAATTAACATCGATCTAATAGCTACGATGAACTCACAGTTATCATACATATCAATATATCCTACTGGTGCGCCATATAGACCTCGTGTACCAAATTCATTATTTTCAATATAAGAAATTGCTTCTTCCTTAGGATAACCACCTAATGCTGGTGTAGGATGAAGATTATCTAATAATCCAATATATGAATTTTGTAATAACCGTCCTTCAATTTTGGTATATAAATGATATAAATGATCATTTGTTAAAATTTGAGGTTTTTTATTAAATGTAATTTCTTCTACATAAGGTTTGATATCATTTAATATACTTTTAACAACAAAATGATGCTCATTTAAATTCTTGTCATCGTTTAAAAATGCATCAATATTTGCCTTATCTATGTCATCTCGATGTGTTCTTTTAATTGTACCAGCAACAGCTTTCGTCGATAACACGTCATCTTTGACTTCCATTAATTGCTCAGGGGTTTGGGAGAAAAACACACTATCTTGTGATTCAAGCACAAATAAGTAGCTATTATGTTCACCCTGCATTGCCCTATTGAGTATATATGGAATGTTAATGTTTTTATCAAACATAATAAGCCTTTTTCTTGCAAGGACAATTTTTTTATTTTCATCTAAAATATCAATTGTATCTTTAACTAACTCACGCCATTCGTCTTTATAAATATCGTCAATTCTTTTAATATCCCCTATTTCATCACTAGGTTGAACGTCCTTTTGTGTAAGTCTATCAATGATTGCTAAGAAAGTATCTATCTCAAACTTATCGGCTTCTACTGTATACGTTATAAATGATTGTCCCTGCTCCATCGTAACGAGTACTTCAGGTAAGGCAAAATGATTAATACCAAACTCACGCCATTCATCACCTGATTTATGCGTTGAAAATTGGAAACCACCACAAATTTTCAAATGATGTCTTTCTGAATTTGGATGTATTAACTCAATATCATTTTTATACTTTTCCCACTCACGAAAAATAGATTGTTTATTTTCAAAATCGTTTTTAAATCTCGTGATAGCATGATAGCCAAAGAATGAAGTTTCGTTGTCATTTTTCTTGAAATAAAAACGGTCTCCCGCACAATCTTCGGTTAAATGAAATAATAATGTAGGTTCTAATTCATAATCTAATTTTGCTTCTACAGAAACCCAAGTATGGTTACTTTCGTATACCGCTTCGACAATTTCACTTTCCTTGACATCTAAAGTCATCTATTTCACTTCTTTCATTTCAATATCAGTTTACACTCATTATAATATTGTACCACTTTTCACAATCTGTGTACGTTTTTCAGCTTATTTCATGTAGACAATTTTTACGTAAGTTGACCTTTACAACTTCTTCTATTAAAATTAATTTGATAAAAATTAATTATATTAAAAGAATTCGAGGTAAATCATTATGGCATCTCAATACCAACAATATTCAACAGTCAGAAAATACTGGCACTTAATGCGGCCACACACATTGACTGCTGCAGTAGTTCCAGTTTTAGTAGGTACTGCAACTGCAAAAATATTCCTTCTAGGTAGTGAAGATCATCTAAAGCTTAGCTTATTCATTGCTATGCTAGTGGCATGTTTACTTATCCAAGCAGCTACAAACATGTTTAATGAATACTATGATTTTAAAAAAGGCTTAGATGACCATACTTCAGTAGGTATCGGTGGCGCAATTGTACGAAATGGCATGAGTCCAAAATTAGTCATGAACTTAGCCATAACATTTTATATTATCGCAGCGATTTTAGGTATATTTATCGCTTCCCAAAGTTCATTCTGGTTACTTCCTATTGGGTTAGTTTGCATGGCAGTAGGTTACCTATATACAGGTGGACCATTCCCGATTTCATGGACACCTTTTGGAGAACTATTTTCAGGAATATTTATGGGTATGATAATTATTTTAATTGCCTTCTTTATCCAAACTGGTAACATACAAAGTTTAGCGGTATGGATTAGCATTCCAATCGTAATCACAATTGGTCTTATCAACATGGGCAATAATATCAGGGATTGGGTTAAAGATAAGGCAAGTGGTCGAAAAACATTACCCATTTTATTAGGGAAAAATAATGCTGTACGCTTTTTAGCATTGATGTATATCGTCGCTTATTTGCTCGTTATCTATATCACTTTCTTTAAACCTGGTGGTTCGATTTTCTTCTTGCTAGCTTTATTATCTTTCCCAATGCCAATCAAAGCAGTTAGAAGATTTAAAAAGAACGATACACCTGAAACAATGATGCCTGCAATGGCTGCTACTGGAAAAACAAATACATTCTTTGGTTTCCTTTATGCATTAGGTATCTATATCAGTGCTTTATTAGGCGGGATTTAATAACACCCTGTATTTAATTTATTATATATATACAAAATCGTTCTTCACTCATTTGATGAACGATTTTGTATTTTTACTAGTATATGCTAAACATGTACTAAGTGATAATGCATATGTCCATATAAATCAAATTCACTTTTAATTTCAAAACCTAATTTTTCATAGACACGTAATGCTGCAGTATTATCAACATCACAATTTAAACTCCATTTTTCATCTGGGTAGTTTGAAATGACATGTTTAATCAATTTCGTTGCTACACCATTTCCACGAAAATGAGGAAATGTTGCTACAGTTTCAATGTACCATTCATCATTAGCAGCCTCTTTCATCGGCATTGGTGTGCCATAAGATTTTATATCTTCCTCTAAATCCATGTCTAGCCATGCTTGTTCAAGTTCTAATTCTTTACTGCCAGGATATGCGATCAAACAGCCTGCAACGTTACCATCAATTTCATATACCCATACATTACTAATGTGCCCTCTATATTTTACATCTACCATGCTTTGTTCCATTATATTTAGCAAACGAAATTTTTCGACTTCCTTTACCATATCGATATCTAATTGACTCCAAATGATATAACATAATTCTGCAATATCTTTTTTGTCACTAGGCTTAGCTTTTCTAATCATTTTATTTCTCCTTTATTTATTACGATTATTAATTCCATTATATCTGAATCAATTTAAAATTTCGATGTAATAACAACCATATAATTCAAATTTTGTCACATTGTTTTATTTGTTCAATTTCACTATTTAAGAGATAATTAATACAATAATCTAGAAAATGAAAGGACATTATACACATGAAAGTAAACAAAGTTATATACGTCGTACTTGCATTTCTTTTGGGTTGGTGTGGCATACATAAATTTTACTCAAACCAATTACTACAAGGTATTATACATTTAATATTTTTTTGGACTGGCATCCCTTATATTATTGCTATCATTAGCGGGATATTAACAATTTTCTTTAACAAAGCAGATGAAAATGGTCTCATTACCCTCGAAAAATAGTTTTATACTAACTTGCTAAAAAATCCCTTACATTTTCATTACACTTATAAAAAATGGGTAAAGGTATGTAAGTAGCATGTATGAGTTTCGTTTAGGAGGTAAAATTTTATGAATATTATAAAACGTGTTTTTAGAACACTGATTGTCGGTTATATTGTAAGAGGAATTAGAAACTTAATAAGTAAAAAAACAAAATAAATTAAAGCCCCACTTCTCAATTTATTGAGTTAGTGGGGCTTATGCATGAGCAATGATGCTCCAGTCACATTGCAATAACGGAAAACAAATCCATATAATAATAAATCTCTCTCTTTTCTGCACCCATCCACATCTAAATTATTCATTTAAACTTACTTTTATGTTTTACTGAAAAGCAATTACTATTTGCTAATGTTGTCGCATAATTTTTATTACGTATTTATCGAAAATTAACCGGACATAACAAAAAAAGTTAAATCAACGTATTATTTACATCAATTTAACGGGAATTCCGCATTACCTTTACCGTCTTTTAAATCTTCCATTTTGTTACGTTATAATGCTGCACCGACTTTGCCAGCTTCTTCATAGAATTTTAATGTTCGTCTATCTGAATTACCATTATGTAATTTTTTATCTATACTCCATTGTTCTACTTGTATTAATAATTGATCTAGTGTGTTCGTAATTTAAATATTCTTCCTTATCTAACAATATTGTTAGATTTTATATATTGCTTCAAATTTATTTTGTTAAGTGTTTTAATTGCTTTGGAGGTGATTATATTGAATCAATCTAATAAAAATCAAAATATTTTATCATCACTAAGTTATTTCAGTGTGTTTTTCGCACCAATTATATTTCCAATATTCGTTTGGATATTTGCTGAAAAACCAACTTCTACTCATGGTAGAAAAGCATTATTTAATCACATTTGGGTATATATTTTCTTATTCTTTGCAAATCTAGGTTTCATCTTTTCTCGAGAAGTTTTCGATAAACCTTTTGACAATCAAGAAGTAATATCTAATGTTTCATTCGGTATAGGCATTTTTTTATTACTCATTGCTGGCATTATATTTCTTTTCAACATCATTCGTGGTATCAAATTGCTTACGGATAAATAATATTGTCCCATCCTTAACTGGATGGCTTTTTCCATCTTTATATTCTCTCCCTTTCATCGTCTACATGCTACAATCTATCATTACTGCCGTGACATTAATTACAAATAAAGCAGCTATAAAGACTTTAAAAAAGTTCTTGTTAGAAACAATGTTGATAATTTTACATCACTTTTGATAAGACATACCCATGCATCAATATATTAAAGTAAAGAATTTTCAATGCCATATATTAGTAAAAGATTAGGTCATGCAAATATTGAAATTACTTGGTGAGTATATAATCATTTGCTTGAATAATTGAAATCACAGGAAGATGATAAGCTACTTAAAGCCTTTAATTTCTAGCTGGACAACTCAACGGACAAAAAATTTTAAAAGTGTTCAAGTCGTCCCTTGTTGACCAAAATTTATAGAATTCACTTTTGTATATTTTTCATAAAATAAAAAGAACGCTGATTTAACAACGTTCTTTTGTTATCCAAAGTATTTACTTGAAATGATTTTTCTGTTTTTACGGAAACAGTTAAAGCCGAAAACGATAAGGCTATTCAAGCGTTAGAAAGTATGGAAACTCACACCAATGCGTTGGCGTATCTTGTAAAATCTATATAACTATTGGCGTTTCATCGTCTTAAAAGTTCATTTAAGACACTTAGCCAAACTTATCCAAATATAATAAAAACCCGTCAAATCAACGTTTTACTCACGTCAACTTAACGGGATTATCTAATTTACGGAAACGGAGGGATTCGAACCCTCGCGCCGCTCTCGCGACCTACACCCTTAGCAGGGGCGCCTCTTCAGCCAACTTGAGTACGTTTCCAATGGCTCCACAGGTAGGACTCGAACCTACGACCGATCGGTTAACAGCCGATAGCTCTACCACTGAGCTACTGTGGATAAATAGTATCTCTAATCAAGCACAAATATTATTATATCAATTAATAGCAAATTTTCAAGAGATATCGTAAAAAAATATGCAGAACATTTACACTAAATTAATATAATATTCCGCATATTCTACTTTTACATTAATATTTTTAATAAACTTTACTATTTACTTTCAAACAAAGAATACTTAGCAAGTGCTTCATATATATTTAATTGTGGTTTTGTATAATCTATAGGAGATTCTGGATCAAAAGTTGCAACTCTTGCCGCTCTATCCATCATATAATAATAATAAATACCATTTAAATATTGATGATGCATGCTATGAGCTGAAATGTTTACAACGATAGATTGATTATCAACAAAGTTCACTTTGCATTTTTTATCTTTGAGTGATTTAATACTTTGAACATAATGGATATTAATCCATGTATTTTGTGTTTTTCTATCAGAATGTGTTGGAAAAAAATAAGTGGGAAATAAAGGAGTGAATAAAATCGGGGGCTTGCTGCTAATACCTGTAATTCGAATGGTATCCTCTTTTTTAAAAACATAACTACTACCATAAAATCTACAAGAGCGGTCAATAATTTTGTGGGTACGTTCTTTTATTGTACTTTCATCTTCTTTATACCTTAGCACTCTTGTTCCTTCATATTGGCCAACGGGTAAATGGCACGGTTGCAATGACATATCACCTTTTTTAATAATATACGGTTGAATCATAGTTGTAACCTCCTTACAATTTTGGTGATACTCAAATAATATACTATCATCATTTTAAAATCAACTTATATTATAAAATATTTTCTATATATTCTACAATTAAATTTTAGTTACGAATCTTTTTCTATTTTTTAATTATTGAAAGTTTCGTTTTACACTTATTTTTTCGGAAAAGTCAGAATATTCGTTGATTTAAAAATCAAAACCTTGTATAATGTATTTTAAATATAGATAGAGGGGTTGTGTTGATAATGAAACATAATACACATGTAAAATACAATACTTTAGAGTCTTTTGTATCAACAATTAATGACTTAGGTATCGAATTAATCATTGATGAATCGTTAAGGAATGTCCGTAAGCAACAATTAGAAAATCTCATCGATCATGCACTTAAAAATAAAAACGAGAATGATTTCAAACGCTATACAGAAGAATATAAACATTTGGAGGCATATCTCGTTGGTTAATTTAGTTGTCATATATTTAAAATAAGGTCTATTCACTAATTAATTAAAGTTAGCGAATAGACCTTTTATATTGTTTATTTAGGACATTAATCTGATTAACTCATATCTATCAATATCTCCAAAATAGTGATAGATATCATAATCTGCTAATGCTTCTTCTATACTATCAAAGTCATGCAATGTGCCTTCCAATGCATGTTCTAATTCAGTAACGTCTCCCACACCAAAGAAGTCACCGAAAATTTTAGCATGTTCAATTCTTCCTTTTTTAACATCTAATTTAATTTGAACAAATCCTTTTTCAAATTTTTCTTCTCGTTCAAAATTATATTTAGGATTTCTACCGTAATTCCATTCCCAAGTACGATATTTTTCATTACTTAATTGCTCTATATTTGCCCAATCTTCGTCTGAAAGCTTATATTCTTCAACTTGTGTAGCCTCACCAAATATTGTTTTTAAAATAATTTCTTTAAAAGTATCAATATCTAATGGTTCAGTTAAGAATTCTGAGATATTAGCAACTCTACTTCTCACAGATTTAATACCTTTCGATTTAATTTTTGCTGGATTCACACGCAAGGCATTTTGAACTTCATTTAATTCACTGTTTAACATTAAAGTACCATGGCTAAACATTCTATCTTTTACTTTGACCATGGCATTACCGGAAATTTTAGCTTTACCGATTTGAATATCGTTTCGGCCACTCATTTCTGCATCTAATCCAAGTGATTTCAATGCTTCCACTATAGGTTCAGTGAACTTTTTAAAATTATGAAAACTATTGCCATCATCATCCGTTATAAAACTAAAGTTTAGGTTGCCTGTATCATGGTACACGGCACCGCCACCTGAAATACGTCTGACTACATCTATACCATGTTCATCAATATAAGGTTGGTTCACTTCTTCAATCGTATTCTGATTTTTGCCAATAATAATTGAAGGACGATTGACATAAAACAGAAAATAACTATCGTCATTCGGCATGTGCTTTAATACATATTCTTCCATTGCCAAATTTAATGTTGGATCTGTAATATCATTATTACTAATAAATTTCATATACTGCACTCCTTTTCCTCTTAATACCCTTACCTTATTTATGCAATATTTTCATTAAAAATGCCAATCATTTAACTGATTTATACTAATTTTTCTAAAAAAAGAATGATAACTGTATATTTAAAGGTTATTTGTTTATTTGTCTGTCGTTTTTTTGTATAATACTATCTAGTTAGCATTTCTAGGGAGGATTCAATATGACTGTCGCAGAAGTCGGAAATATAGTAGAATTTTATGACGGTTTAAAAGGCCGCGTAGAAAAAATTAATGATAACTCTGTAATTGTAGATTTAACAATTATGGAAAACTTCAATGATCTAGACCTGCCTGAAAAAACTGTCATCAATCACAAGCGATATACAATCGTCGAACAAGAAGGATAGTTTATATGAATAGAATTTCAAACGCTTTAATCTGGTTTATTGTAAGCTTCATCGTATTTCACATTATTTTATATATCATGTGGGGTGAAAAGCAAGAATACTGGTACCTTTATACTGGTATCATGCTTATCGCAGGTATCAGTTATATATTTTACCAAAGAGATATTGAATCAAAAAGATTATTAACATCTCTAGGGATAGGTATTATTACGGGTATCGTACTCATTATTATACAGCTAGTTTTAGCAGCTATCTCATCAGATATTCAGTACGCATCACTGATTAAAGAGTTAACGCGAACAGGTGTATACTTTAAATGGCAAATGTTAGTTACTTTATTATTTGTGATACCGTGTCATGAACTTTATATGAGAACTGTATTACAAAAAGAACTACTCAAATTAAACATTCCAATGTGGTTAAGCGTATTAATAACAGCAATTTGTTCTGCTTCTTTATTTTTCTATCTAGATAAAATGTGGATTGTTTTCTTTGTATTCATCGTTCAAATTGTGCTTTCATTAAGTTATTATTATACGCGTAGAATTGCTACGACTGTCATAGCACAAATTGTTGCAGTAGTTATTCTATTAATTTTCCACGGATAAATTGAAATAGAAACACAAGCTTATGAATGATGTAAAAAAGATTAAGATTTTACAGCTTATACCCCACAGTTTGAAAGAGATGAGGGCATAAAAGGTCTCTGAATGAAAATAAACGCCAATTTCTATTGAAATAATATAGAAATTGGCGTTTTCTTTGGTTTTAAGAGATTTTTATAGCACATAAATTTTATCAAATAATAACATTAAATGTTTGTTTTTGTTCGATGTGGTAGTCATTATCTTTTAAATTTCTAGCAATTAATTCAACCATCGTAATTTCACCCGTTTCGTGAATGACAGCATCTTCTAAATATTGCTTATAGTTTCTATAGCAGTAATCAGTCATACTTACACGATACATGTGGTCTAATTTAATATTTTCCAATGTCACACGATGGTATGGCTCTGCATTCATATCTATTGTATAGTTAACACCTTGCCAAAACGTACATAAGGTTTCATCTACGATTGTTAAGCTCAATGCGCCGTCACTAAAAGCTATATGTGAATAGCAATACTCTAAAATATCATGAATCTGTTGACCTTTCATTGTTAAATCAACTGGGACATCTGGATGAGGATAGGCATTAAATAAATCTTCATTTGTAATGATGCCATTGAGCCCCTCTTCACCACTCGTTGGTAAGTGTACACAAGATATATCATAATCATAGGCTAATCGAATACTATCATGTAATAACTGTGTGAATGGATGAGGTTTTGTTATAACATCACTCAAACCATTTACCTCTGCTGACAAAGCATTTTCGTTTATGCTTTCTTCACTCCAATTACAAACTGTTTTTCTATCATAAAAAGTCAAATCTAATAATGCTTGGTCTTCTGGATAATGATTTAAATCCACAATTTTAGAATTGACATCTTCTAATTCATACGAATTTGTGCGTTTTTTAAAGTTAATCTTCACATGTATAAGTTGTTCAGCATTTTGTCCTGCTTGTACATAAAGCGTCTGATCATCTCTACCGATAAACGTTTGATGTTGATGACCAGTAATTAATAAATCAATAACGCCTAGGGTCTGCATGATTTTTTCCGCTTCATTTACATTTTGCTCACGCTCATTAGAGGTTTTATTTAGTTGATTTAGTCCACCATGGTATATAACAATTAAAAAGTCTGGCATTTCGCTTTCATGAATAAATCGAATCCAACGTTTAGAAGAGCGTAATGTTTTTTCAATTCGTACATCATTTTCCATTTCAAAATGTTCACGCTCCATTAGCCCATCTGAAGTCAAACCCACTATTGCGATTTTGACACCTTCTATTTCTTTAATTGTATATGGTGTAGAAAAATATGGTTCTTTTGTACGTTTATATTCAATATTTGCCGATAACCATGGAAACCTAGACAATGATACTGCCCTTGAAAAGAATGACAGACCAAACTTAAATTCATTAGGACTAATACCACTTGCATCGTATTGCATAGCATTCATCAATTTTATCATTGGATGACGTTTATAAGGTGCTACAACTGCATAATAAAATGCTGCTAACGAACCTGCTAAACTACCACCACTGTCTAATAAAATAACGTGATCATTTGTTTCTCTAATACTTTTAACATAAGATCCTGCTCTATAAATATTGGAATTATTCTCACCACTTTGAAAATAACTATGCATATCAGAAGTAGTGATAATGTCTATTGCGATTTTTTCACTTTTTTTCATACGCCTCTCCCCTCATTAATATTAGTCTAACACGTTTCTAAAATAGCTTGAAATAATAATAAACATTTATCATCAACAGTGAATATTTGCCAACTATACGCTTTGATCCTGAAACTAAAAGCACCAGTACATCATTTGTTAGATGTACTGGCACCATTGTTTCACAAACTATTCAGTTCAGATTTACATTTAACAATCAACCAATTTGTACGCGTTCTTTAGGATAATGAAATTTATCAGGTTCTCTACGTCCACCAATCATAATAATAAAACTGATTAAACCAACACGGCCAATTAACATCAACACCATCAAGACACCTTTACTCATATCATTCACATCACCAGTAATACCTAATGATAATCCACAAGTTCCAAATGCCGACATAACTTCAAAAAACGCTTGTAAAAATGAAACCTTTCCATTTTCAACAACCAGTATAAAAATCATACTCGTAAAAGTTAATATGCTAGCCATGATAAAAACAGCAAATGAACGTTGAACATCAGTTATGTGAATTTCACGATTAAATGCTTTGATAGACGTTTTTTCAGGTTGGTTGCTAAAGTTTAAAAGGAATAATATTAAAATCGCAAATGTCGTAGTTCTAATTCCCCCACCGACAGAACTTGGGGATGAACCTATAAACATCAGTATACCCATAACGATATTCGTACCTTCTCCAAAACCACTTACATCAATAGTTTGAAGCCCTGCGCTCCTTGTGGTAGCTGATTGAAATAATGCATAAAATAGCGATTTGTGCCAACTCATATTCTGAAAAGCTTGGTTATGTTCGAATAAAAGGATAATTAATACACCGAAAATAAACAAACCAAAATAAGTGACCGTTGTGATTTTTGCAAATAATGAAAATCTAAAATTAGGAATTCGATTTTTGATATATGCTTTCACTTCTATCAATACAGGAAAGCCAATTGAACCTAACATGATTAAAAACATAACAATAGTTTGCACAAAATAGTCATTTGCATATGGTATAAGTGATTGTCCAGTTATATCAAGCCCACCATTTGTTGTTGCTGATACCGATACAAATAATCCTTGCATAATTGCATATTGAATGTCGGGGTTATCTCTATAGAAATAAAATGCTAATAATGATGCACCAACAAGTTCTATGATAATGATTGTTCGAACAATATCTAAAATCAATTTCACAGTACCACTCATCGTATGTTTATTATTATCAAGCATGATTAATTGGCGTTCACGCATACCAATATGTTTACCTAAGACAACCCACAGCATAGTTCCAATGGCCATAACACCAATACCACCTAAATTTAGTATCAGCATGATAACCACTTGGCCAAATGTTGTGTAAGTATCAATAATGTTAACTGGCGTTAGACCTGTTACACTGACACCTGACACAGCAACAAACAAGGAATCAATTGGATCTACAGAGACATTGGACTTATGGACAAACGGCAAGTTCAGCATTAAAAATGCCACGATAATTGCCGCGATATAATACATTACAATCCCTTGTTGAGGACTTGATTTTTTTAACAATTGGTTGAAAATGGACAACGTTTCTTCACCTCAACGTTACTTCAGTTTAATCTTAATATCCTTTTCTTTACCATCCCTATATATTTTAGCTGGTAGCGTTTTTAAATCATCTTTATGATTAAAAATAATTTGTCTGTATCTAAGATTATCTTCTAATGCTTTACCATCTAATTCTACTATGACATCATTTTTTTGCAACCCGGATTTTTCACCTAATGAATCTTTTTTAACATCACCTACTAGCACGCCTTTTTTAACATCTTCTGGTAAATTAATAGATTGTTTGGTAGCTTCATCAACCTCACTAATATTAGCAATCTTCACACCTGTATTAGGATATTTAACTTCACCTTTATCTTCTAATTGCTTGGCAATGTCTTCAGCGTCATTGACCGGTATGGCAAAGGCAATACCTTCAACATTATCCATATCTATTTTCAAGGATGCTATACCTACTAACTTACTATTTCTATCAATCACGGCTCCACCTGAGTTGCCCGGATTTACAGGTGCATCTATTTGGAAAGCACTCATTAACACATCATATTGATCGTCTTTATTGATATCCACTGGTATGTGTCTGTTCAAACCTGAAATAATACCATCAGAAATACTTCCTTTAAAATCTACACCTAGAGGGTTTCCTACGACTATAATTGGTTCACCTAGTACTAAAGTACTGGAATCGCCTATTTTAATTGGTTTCACTTTACTATCCGATTTTACTTTAGCTTTAACAACGGCGATATCTGAATACTTATCCGTGCCAACAACTTTTCCAATCGCATAGTCATCATTACCATATGTAATCTTCTGTTCTTTTTTATCTCCAACCACATGTGCGTTGGTCATAATAAAAATAGAGTCGCCCACTTTTTTGTAGACGACACCTGAACCTAATTCATTTTCTTTACCTGCTTCTTGTGTCTCTTTTTCGGCAGAAGTTCTATCATCACTTGTATCATTTTCAACAGTTACTACTGAATGAATTGCACTGTTTGCACTTTTCATTGTTGTTGTATAAGCTTTATCTTTATTTTGATTATCGTTAAACACGCTATCATTTGAAGTACCATTTTCATCAACATTTTTGAATATAGCTTGTATGAGTGTAAGTAAAACAATAACTGCAACAACAATTAAAATTTTAGCCCAATGTTCAATAAAGAAAGCCTTAACTTTATCAGAAGTATTAGCTGTGCTTTCATGCTTAGTTTCATTGTTACGATTCGAATGTTCACTGGCACTTTTTTGGTGCTTCATTTGGAAAGATGTTTGTTCATCATTACTCAAATAATCATCGACTCTAGATTGTTGTGCATTCTCTGAGTAAAAGTTTTCTTCCTGCTGTTTTTCAGCTGGGACATGTTGTTCATTTGATTGTGCACTGTTATTTTGATCCACATTCTCAACATGTGATGATTTTGAATTTATATTATTTTTTTCATCCGCTATGTTCTCGTTTTCATTGTATGGATGATTGATATTGTCCGCTGAGGTTGACTCATCGTTTTCTGTTCTCTCTGGTGTATGTTTTGAGTTCCGTGCAGCAGCAATGGCTTGTTGTTGCTGAATTTCTTCTTGTGTAAGCTTTTCAATACGTGCTTTTCTTAAATTTTCTTTCACACGCTCTTCATTATTTTTAGCAAGTATTTCAGCCTTTTCTTCACGCTGTTTTCTAGCTTGACGTTCTTGTTGCACACGTTGTTCCCGTTCCTCGTTATGAAAGTACTCACGTCGCTTGCGTCCATACTTTACTTTTGGGATGACATGTTTTTTATTTTGCGTCACAATAAGCCCCCCTATTACTTTTGATTGCAATTCTATTATGACATATCAAATATAATTTTTCTGCTTTATTTTGTCATATAAAGTTAGCATACTACAGATTATAGTCTCTTTTATTAAAAAATTCTAACTTTATCTCATGAAAAATAAAACAAAGCCTGAGACATAGTTTTTTATGACTCAGACTTATTTATATTATTTATGTTCTTTTTTATTATTTTTAACAGAAGTTAACCAACCAATAATCACAAGTGCAATCATAACCGTCCAGAAAATAGATTGCCATAATACACTGTGTGGGAAGTGTTCCGGTAATATTTTAATATCTGGGTGCGCTAACACCATAATAACTAATTTAATACCTACCCAGCCGACAATTGCAAATGCAGCACCTTCTAAACCAGGATATTTATTCAATAAATTTACAAACCAAGTGGCTGCAAAACGCATGATGATTACGCCTAGCATACCACCTAAGAACATGACTGCAAACTGTCCAAGGTCCATACCACCAAAGTGTATACCAACAGTAGGTAAAGTTACTGCAATAGCAAGTGCAGCTAACATAGAGTCAATCGCAAAGGCAATATCTGCAAATTCTACTTTTAATACTGTGCCCCAAAATGCTTTTGGACTTGCATGTATTTCCTCACCTGATTCATCATAATGGTGGTCATCCGTACCATCTTCTTTTTGGTGATCTTTTTCATTAAAGAATGATATAAGATTCTTAATGGACATGTATAATAGGTAAATTGCACCCAATGCTTGAATCCACCAAAAATGTGCGATGATGCTTATTAAGAATAAAGAAATAAAACGGAAAATAAATGCACCTAACAGTCCATAAAACAATGCTTTTTTACGTTGTTCTGGAGGCAAGTGTTTAACCATGACTGCCATTACGACAGCATTATCTGCTGCTAATAATCCTTCTAAAAATACCAGTACTACTAGAACCCATAAATAAGGTAAAATTAAACTCGGATCCATTTAGGACAACTCCTTTAGTTTTTTACATAAAAATAGAGACCTAAGCTAAGTAAATGCTACACACATTTTCGATCATATACACGCCTATAGTAAATTAAACTTTTAGCTTTATATATTTTGTATGTTTGTAACATTTATAAGCAAAGGTCTCACTCGACAGTATTTTTCTGCCCATTTTACCGGAAACGTTTAACGTTTCGTAATGACGACAAAATGACTATGTTAAAAAGATATATAAAACAGACATTTCACAAAAATATTACTATCTCATATATCTCTTTAAAAACAGTTGAGTTACTCCCCTCCGACTACAAAGTCATAGGTATTCTATTAATAATATAGTATTATACACAATTAATCATATTATAACAAACTGTATAATTTAATTTCTGGAAATTTTTCTTCAAACCATCTCGTTGCAAACTCATTTTCAAATAAAAAAACGTAATTATCATAAACATCTTTAACAAGAATAGAACGAGAAGAGCTCATTTTATCTTTAATATCTTCTTCATTTTCAATCCATCTTGCAATTTTTGGACCAACTGGTTCCATGATGACATCGACATTATATTCATTTTTAAGTCTATGTTCAAATACTTCAAATTGTAACTGACCTACCGCACCAATAATAATTTGATTGGTATGCAATGCTTTATAGTATTGAATTGCGCCTTCTTGAACTAATTGTTCAATTCCTTTATGGAAATGCTTCTGCTTCATGACATTTTTGGCAGAAACTTTCATAAATAATTCTGGTGTAAACTGCGGTAATTCTTGGAAACTGAATTTTTGGTTGCCACCTACTAATGTATCTCCAATTTGGTAATTACCTGTGTCATACAAACCTATGATATCTCCAGCAACTGCGTGATTAACTGTTTCTTTATCATCAGCCATAAACGAAGTCGAACGTGTTATTTTCTGTTTCTTTTTCGTTCTTTGTAAGGTAACATCCATACCTCGTTCAAAAGCGCCACTAACTACCCTCATAAAAGCAATTCTATCTCTGTGTTTGGGATCCATATTGGCTTGAATTTTGAAAATAAAGCCTGAAAAATCCGTATCGTAAGGTGTAACTTCAATATCTTCTTTCGTTTGTCGTGCACTTGGCATAGGTGCATGATCAACATAAGCATTTAAGAAATTTTCTACACCAAAGTTCGCTAATGCTGATCCAAAGAACACTGGTGTTAAATCACCATTTCTCAAAGCTTCATTATCAAATGTTTCTCCTGCTTCTTCTACCAACATTAATTCTTCGATTGCTTGTGTAAAGGCGCTATCATTTTTAATATTATGATCTTCTTCCAGTTCATAATCATCATTTAAATGTAGTACATTTTGTTCATCTCTAAATGGCTCAATCGTATGTGTATCTCGATCAATGATACCAAAGAAATTTTGTCCCATACCCACTGGCCAATTCATAGGATACGTTTCGATTTCCAGTGTAGACTCGATTTCATCTAACAATTCAAATGGCTCTTTTCCTACTCTATCTAACTTATTGATAAACGTAAAAATAGGAATACCTCTCATTTTACAAACTTTGAATAGTTTTAAAGTCTGAGGTTCAATACCTTTTGCACAGTCTATAACCATTACAGCACTATCCACTGCCATTAATGTTCGATATGTGTCTTCGGAAAAGTCTTCATGCCCTGGCGTATCTAAAATGTTGATTTTATAATGATCATAATCAAATTGCATCACTGAACTCGTTACTGAGATACCACGTTCTTGTTCAACTTTCATCCAGTCACTTGTCGCAAACTTACCGCTCTTTTTACCTTTTACGGTCCCTGCTTCTCTTATTGCCCCACCAAATAACAGTAACTTTTCTGTTAATGTGGTTTTCCCAGCATCAGGATGTGAAATAATCGCAAAAGTTTTTCTGGATTCTACTTCTTCCTTTATACTCATTTGTTCTCTCCTTTAATTCTCAAATATCGATTGACCAATATCATCAGCAATTTGTACTGCTGTTGACTCATCAAGTAACGTAAACAAGTGTATCACAAGTTCCTCCTTGATATCATCATCATTTAACGAAGTATCAATTTCTAATGACCAATTGAGGTCTGGTATTGCCATAAGTAAGACATCAGCGTCATCATTTTTATAAATATAACTACGAACTGTTACACCATTCAGACTTATAGGCTTAATTTTCAACAGGACCACCGCCAAACTTTTTATAAGCCGCTTCTAAACCGATTAAGTCATCTCGATGCGGTACTTTTACATGACCAGGCATAATTTGATAAGGCTCACGCCCTTTTGACGCCAAGACAACTGTATCACCAGGATTAGCAATTTCAATAGCATGACGAATCCCTTCCGCACGATCTTCGAATTCAACATAATTACTATGCGTTGCGCCTTTAGCAAGTTCACTTGTTAATTTTTTTGGATCATCATTTGCTGGATTGTCAGGCGTAAAAATAACATAATCCGCTCTACAAGCGACACGACCCATTTCAGGTGTTTTCCCCATGTCTCTTTCTCCAGCCATTCCACACAAGAAAATCAATTTCTGTTTTGCAAAAGGTTTCACTGCATCTATAAGTTTATCCATACCATCTGCTGTGTGTGCATAATCTATAATTAAATCAATTGGTAATTTTGGGTCTAAAACTTCAAGTCGACCCTCAACTGGTTCTAAGTTTTCTACCGCTTGAATAATTTCTTCTAAAGTAGCACCTTTTGCCCAAACAGCTATCATTGCTGCCATAATATTAGAGACATTGAAAATGCCTACATATGGTGACTTCACAGGAAATGTACCTTCAGGTGTATTAAAATCAAATGTTACACCTTGTAAAGACTCATGAATATTTTCAGCCTTAAATTGTGCATGTTCTTTGATGCCATACGTAAACACCTCGTAAGGTGTAACTGAAGCTAAATATTCTGAGAATTCATCATCTTGATTTAAAACAACATATTTTTCTTTTGATAAATCTTCACCTAACTGGCTGAATAATAATGATTTGGCATGACCATAAGCTTCCATTGTACCGTGAAAGTCTAAATGATCTTGCGTTAAATTTGAAAACACAGCAACATCAAAATTAACACCACTTAAGCGTCCTAATGATAATCCGTGGCTTGATACTTCTAAAGTCATAGCTTGTGCTTGTTGTTCTACAGCTTCATGAATTTTTTTCGTCAACGCAACTGTTTCAGGAGTTGTATTTGTACCTTTAGATTTTTCTTCGTTAATTTGAAAACCATTTGTACCTAAATAAGCACTACCTTTACCTAATTTTCTATATATGTGGTGTATCATTGTTGCTATAGATGTTTTGCCATTTGTCCCGGTAACACCATATGTAGTAAGTTGTTTACTTGGATAATTAAATAATACATTTACGAGTAAACTAGCAACACGCAACGTGTCAGGAACGATAACTTGCGTTACATCACCTTTCAACAGTTGTTCATGATTTACCACAATAACTTTACAGCCTTGATTCACCACATCTTGACAAAATTTATGACTATCGACGGTATAACCTTTAGAAGCAACAAATATGCTGCCTTCTTTAGCTGTACGCGAGTCCGTTGTTATATCATTCACATTCATATCTAATGTTCCAATCACTTGTTTAACTCTAATTTTTTTAAACAACTCGTTTGCATTCAACATTAACCGCTCCTTTATTTCCAATACTTCTATTATACACATTTTCAAGTGATTTTATAGAAACTAATATTGCATTTTGCCTTTTCTCTACCATTATATATTTTTTTCGTTTTTATTTAAAAACATTATAATTACCGTAAGTATAAACTAGATTTAAAATGTTAATCATATGTAATTAATTATGTAGATTTTCTTTTTTATTTGTTTAATTTCTTTTAAGATGACTTATTTTAAAAGCATGCGTGGTATGGTATAAATATAGAACAATCTAAATTTATCATGATATAATTTTTAAAAATAAGTATGAATTATTTTCTATGCGTTTGTAAAATGATATAATCTTTATTAATTATGTTTTTTCTTTCGCATGACAACAAAATGCGTTAAACTTAGCATGAGCTAAATTTATACTATTGGAGGGTGACTCAAAATGGTTACTCGTAACAAAAAAATATTGATTATTACTGGTTCTTTTGGTAACGGACATTTACAGGTTACTCAAAGCGTAGTAAACCAATTCAACGAAATGAATCTAGACAATTTAACTGTCATTGAACATGATTTATTTTTAGAAGCTCACCCAATTTTGACTTCTATATGTAAAAAGTGGTATATCAATAGCTTTAAGTATTTCAGAAATATGTACAAGTCTTTTTACTATAGTAAACCTGACCAAATAGACAAATGTTTCTACAAATATTATGGTTTGAATAAATTAATTAATTTATTACTAAAAGAAAAGCCAGATTTAATTCTACTTACCTTCCCTACGCCAGTGATGTCTGTATTAACTGAGCAATTTGATATGAATATTCCCATTGCCACAGTTATGACAGATTATAGATTACAAAAGAATTGGGTTACACCACATTCTCAACGATATTATTTGGCAACTGAGGAATTAAAAGATGAATTTGCTGAATTAGGCATTCCAAGAAATCAATTAAAGGTTACAGGCATTCCAATTTCTGATAAATTCGAACAAGATATCGACCAATCTGCATGGTTACGTCAAAATAATTTGAATCCTGACAAACCAACAATCCTTATGTCAGCAGGTGCTTTTGGTGTTTCTAAAGGATTCGATCAAATGATTAGCGATATTTTGACTAAAAGTCCACACTCGCAAGTCGTCATGGTTTGTGGTAAAAACAAAGATTTGAAGCGCACATTATCTAGCCAATTTAAAAATTATGATAACGTACTGATTTTAGGTTATACAAAACAAATGAATGAATGGATGGCTTCAAGTCAATTGATGATAACAAAACCAGGTGGCATCACTATTTCTGAAGCACTAACGCGACAAATACCAATGATTTTCTTAGATCCTGCGCCAGGACAAGAGTTAGAAAACGCGCTCTATTTTGAAGAAAAAGGTTATGGTACAATCGCTTATTCACCCGATGAAGCTATACAACAAGTAGCCTCATTAACAAATCATCCAACTTCACTAGTGGAAATGTCTGAAGCAATGAGTGAATCGCGCATTCCATATTCAACATATAAATTATGCAAAGATTTGTTAGAACTTCTAGACCATTCGACACGTTATGAAGAAGTTTATGGAAAGGTTCCTTTATATGCAAAGCTCTTCGTTAAATAATACTAACTACAATTCAAGCACAAATTTTATTATTATGTTGATTATTTTATTTTTAATGGAGTTTGCTAGAGGTATGTATGTATTGAGTTACTTAGCCTTACTTCCAACGGCAACTTCTATTGCGGTAGGTGTTACATCTATCGCTATTTCTATTCACTTTATTGCTGATGCAACAACAAACTTTGTCATTGGTTTTTTACTTAAACGCTTAGGTACTAAACTTGTTTTAACACTTGGATTTTTATTAGCTTTTGGTAGTTTGTTTT
Organism: Staphylococcus cohnii species complex 1663; assembly: GCF_041008415.1. Lineage (NCBI taxonomy): Bacteria > Bacillati > Bacillota > Bacilli > Caryophanales > Staphylococcaceae > Staphylococcus > Staphylococcus cohnii species complex 1663. Next base: position 41,468 of record NZ_JBFDVL010000010.1, on the reverse strand, counting down.
TAGTCATTTGGTTTCCTACATCACCAATCGTATTAATCACAAGTGCGATATTACTAGGTATCGCAGTGAGTCCGATTTGGGTCATTATGCTTGCAAGTGTTGATGAAAATAACCGTGGTAAACAAATGGGATATGTCTATTTCTCTTGGCTACTAGGCTTATTAGTCGGGATGGTTGGAATGAACTTAATCTTTAAATTCCACCCAACACGCTTTGCGTTTATGATGTCATTAGTCGTATTGATTGCATGGATTTTATACTATTTCGTTAAAATCAGGCTTACTAACTACAATACAAGACCTGTTAAGCAACAATTAGGACAAATTGTAAACGTGACCAAACGTCATCTCATTCTATTTCCAGGTATTTTATTACAAGGTGCTTCAATCACCGCCTTAGTCCCAATATTACCTACATATGCGACAAAAGTTGTCGGCGTTTCAACCGTAGAATATACAATAGCAATTATCATTGGTGGTATAGGTTGTGCCATTTCTATGCTATTTTTATCTAAAATTATAGATAAAAATGGAACATTATTTATGTACAGTATCATTTTTGGTGGTTTTGTCTTATACACTATAATGATATTTGCTTTATCTATTATTACAGATATTAAACTAGTCTGGGGCTTAGCATTATTTATTGGCCTAATGTATGGTATCTTATTACCTGCATGGAATACTTTTATGGCTAGTCATATCCATATGGATGAACAAGAAGAGACTTGGGGCGTGTTCAATAGTGTTCAAGGTTTCGGGTCTATGATTGGTCCACTCGTAGGTGGTTTAATTACAGAATTCTCTAAATCTGTTAATAATACATTTTATTTTTCAGCATTAGTGTTCTTATTTTTAGCAATATTTTATGGCTTGTATTTTATTAAAAATAAAAAACAACACAATCACACTTAAGTATATGAGTACGTTTCAACATACAAAAGCGTCGCTATCATTTTAGAAATTATCTAAAAATATGATAGCGACGCTTTTAAAATTTCAATATTATCATCGATTAAAATGATAATTTTATATAAAAAAATTATGCAAAATTAAAATTCTCTAATACTTTCCATTTTTCTGCACTTTCATCATAGTAAACTAAAGAAAGTTGCTCAATTGCTTCTTTATAGTCAATACCCGCTAAGTTCAATTGACCAAAAATGTCTTCGAACTCTTGACTAGTCAAGCCTTGTGCAATTGTAAAATGTGGTACAAATGGATGTTCTGGACGACCATAAAAATCACCACTATTGAATTGATTAAATAATTTTTCTAAATTGTCCGTTTTGGCAACTTTAAAATAAATTACATTTGTAATTGGCGCAAAGTTTGATGCCTTTGTCGCGTGTACTTCAATCGGTGGTATCCCCTCGATTCTTGATTTGATTGTCTCTTTGACAGCGTCAAGATCACCTTCGTTTATTTTAAAATGCTCTTTAATCGTAATGTGTGGCATAATCGTTGCATAGTGAGCATCATAACGTTTACGGTATGCATTTACTTCATCTTGAAACGCTTTTGACGGAATTAATGCTAATCCTAAAATCATTTAAATTCCTCCTTTGTTTAACATAACTACATTATATCAAATTTCACAAAAATTCGTTACTTTTAACTAAATTTCCTACAGATAATTAAAAAGAAATATTATCTGATAAAAAATATTTTAATAAATCATCTAGTAAATGTTTCCAAGATTTCCATCTATGTCCCCCATCAAACTCTGCATAGTGATAAGTAATATCACTATTTTCGATAATCGATTTCAACTGGCGATTAGGTGTTAAAAAATCCGCTTGCTTTCCGGTCGTTGGTAAAGCAAAGTCTTTTTCTTCTAATCCAACTGTATGCCAAATCGTCAATTGTTCTTGAAATTGACATCGTTCAATTAATGTTTGTATTACCTCATCATGTTGAGGACTCAATAGACCTACTTGGCTAAAAATTCTTGGATAGGATAAGGCTGTGATCAAAGCTGCACTCCCTGCTAAACTATCACCTAAAATAACTCTGCCATTTCCTACTTTATATGTTGGGAATTGAGCGTCTATAAACGGTAAAATTTCATTCGCCATACATTTTACAGTTAGTGCTGTTTTTGCTCCTTGAGGATGAAATTCTGCTCTTCTTTTTTCAACATCTTCATAATGAAAACCCACAAAGATTGCTCTTTCTACTTCATTTGCTTCCCATAATTTTTCATACGTTCTGTGTATTCTACCAAAGCTAAAAAAATCCAAACCATCAAAACAAAAGACGACCTTGTATTTAAATAATTCTGTGAAATCTTTAGGTAAATAAATAGAAAGTGTGATGTCTCTATCTAATATGTCGCTTGAAAAATTAATTTTATTAATTCGTCCTGCTTGAAAATTGTCCATAAAATAATGCGCCCCCTCATAGTCTTAATGACATTGTATCAAGAGACGCAATATTTTAAAATGACTCCTTTTTATTTAGCAAAGTAAGATATTATTTTTTAATCGTTAATATTCTCTTTTTTAAGGCGTTCAGGATAATCTTTTAGCCAAAAAACAGCATTGGGTACTTTTTCTGGGTCTGGTTTATAAATCGCTTTTCTACCAGATCCTAAACGCTTTTTCTGCAATTCATAATCTTTCAATGCGTTTATAGCTGGTTTGTGTAATAGCCAAATCGCTATGATATTAAGCCATGCCATCATGCCTACACCTAAATCTCCCATTAACCATGCTATATCTGCCGTTTTCACTGCGCCATAAACTGTTGCTAATATCAATACAATACGAGTTATATTGATAAATATAAAGGAAGTTCTATAATTTGCAGATCTCGTTAAGTATGCAATATTGGTTTCTGCAATATAGTAATAAGCCAATATAGTAGTAAATGCAAAGAAAAATAATGCAATTGCTATAAAGTAAGATCCGAATCCAGAGAATGATGGATCAAAATGATAACTTCCGCCTTGTAAAGCCTTATCTATACCTGCTTGAGCATACATTGCTGTACCAGAATAATCTTTATCTCCATTTGACATTTCAACAAAGATACCATTATCTTTAATCAAACTCGCTTTATCACTAGGTGTATTGCCACCATCCGTTACATTATATGTACCAGAAAGCAAGATGATTAGTGCGGTTGCAGTACAGACAAATAAAGTATCAACGTAAACTGAAAACGCTTGCACCAAACCTTGTTTTGCTGGATGTGACACCTCTGCTGCCGCGGCTGCATGTGGCCCAGTACCTTGACCAGCCTCATTTGAATAAAGACCTCTTTTGACTCCTATTTCAATCATTGCACCTACAATCCCACCAAATGCTGCTTGCATGCCAAATGCAGATTTGAAAATTAATGCAAACAATGCAGGAACCGCTTCAATATTAAATATAATGATAATAACCGCCATTAATATATAAAACACTGCCATAAATGGTACAACTGCTGTCGCTGCATTAGCAATCCATTTGATTCCCCCAAAAATAATTAATCCGATAATGATTGCTAAAAATATGGCTACAACCCATGGATTTAATTGAAACGCATTTTTCATAGAACTGGATATAGCATTGGATTGAACACCTGGCAATAATAATCCGACTGAAATTACAGTGACAATTGCAAAGATCAATCCATATACTTTGCCCAGTTTCCCCTTTATACCATATTCAATATAAAATGCTGGTCCACCTCTATATTGTCCCTTCTCTTCTCGTTTATATATTTGACCTAGTGTCGATTCTATAAAGGCGCTACTTGCTCCTAAAAATGCTGTAGCCCACATCCAAAATACGGCGCCTGGCCCACCAATAAATATTGCTGTCGATACACCTACAATATTACCAGTACCTACACGACCTGCTAACGATAAGGCGATTGCTTGAAAACTTGAAATACCAGTTGGTGACTTTTCCCCTTGAAACATAAGTCGAATCATTTCTTTAAAGTGTCTGACTTGGAAAAATTTCATAAATAGTGAGAACAATATACCAGTGATTAACAAACCATAAACTAATGGTTTGCTCCATACTATGTCATAAAGCCAAGTTAAAAAACCTTCTATCATAACGTATCCCCCTTGTTATACCATTAAAGAAAATGATATTTTTTAATATTATACACATATGTTATGTTCCGCGCAACGCATTATATAAGTTATTATTTTCACAATTTATATAATGCGTTATGAATTTTTTATATAAATAACATTAATATATTTAATACTTATATTATCTTATAACGTACTACTTATTATTGAGTAACAATTGTTACTTACCTGAAATTGCAGTCAACCACACGGTGCGACTAAGTACAAACTTTCACAAATTTACCTTTTGTTCTATCTTTTTTTAAGATATACTGAATTATAAATTCAAATAAAGTTTTATAGGAGGAACCATTCTATGCTTAACAAAGTATGGTTTAGAACAGGTATCGCTTTATTAATCCTGTTTTTACTAATCAAATTGATTATGGAAGTACATAGTATTTTCACACCATTCATTATTATCCTTCAATCTGTGTTACTGCCATTATTATTGAGTGGCTTTTTGTTTTACATTTGTTTGCCTTTTCAAAAAATACTTGAAAAGAATCATGTGCCACGCTGGGGTAGCATTACTCTAATCTTTATAGGCTTACTCATAATTATTAGTATTGTTATTGGGGTATTAGCTCCGTTAATTGCAGAACAAATTGAAAACTTAGTAACTCAAATACCTGCATTACAACATGAAGTTCAAAACATCATTAATTTCGCTCTAGATCAAATGGAAAGATTGCCTAATGATGTAACAGATCGCATTAATAAAATGGTACAATCTATCAGCGACAGTACTGCTGATATTTTATCTAACTCTTTAGGTTACTTAACATCATTTATTTCAACACTTTTCTTACTGATAATGGTTCCGTTCTTTTTAATTTATATGTTAAAAGATCATGAACGTTTTATCCCTTTCATCGCAAGACTATTTAAAGGAGACAGAAAAGTTTTCACTGTAGAATTATTGAAAGATTTAAATGAAACTGTTAAATCCTATATTCAAGGCCAAGTTACAGTAAGTATCATTCTTGGAATTATCTTATACATTGGTTATTCAATTGTAGGACTTAACTACACATTATTACTCGTTATGTTTGCATGTGTAGCAAATATGATACCGTTCTTAGGTCCTTGGATGGCATTTGCACCCGCTGCAGTCATTGCAATTATTCAAAGCCCTACAACATTTATATGGGTATGTATTATCACGCTGATTGCACAACAATTAGAAGGTAATGTGATTACACCTAACGTAATGGGTAAATCACTTAGTATTCATCCTTTAACAATTATTGTAGTGATATTAGCTGCAGGTAATCTTGGCGGTTTCGGTCTAATCTTAATAGCTGTTCCATTATATGCTGTCATTAAAACGGTTGTCAGAAACGTATTCCGTTATAGACAAGAAATTATTGCAAAAGCCAATAGTGACGTCAAAGAATGAAATAATGATATAAAACAAAAAGACTATTCGTTTCAGTTGTTGAAACGAATAGTCTTTTTATATGTTAATAATTAAAGATATTTAATTATTTAACGATATGATAACCACTGTCTACATGGATATTTTCGCCTGTAACTCCACTTGAAAAATCACTCAATAAGTAAGCTGCAGTTTTACCTACTTCTTCTTGGTCTACATTACGTTTTAATGGCGCACGTTCTTCAATTTCTTTCATGATTGTGTTAAAACCACCAACACCTTTAGCGCTAAGTGTACGAATTGGACCAGCTGAAATCGCATTGACACGGATATTATCTTCACCCAAATCTAATGCTAAATAACGTACATTTGCTTCTAAACTCGCTTTAGCTACACCCATCACATTGTAATTTTGCACAGCATACTCGCCACCTAAATAAGTAGTAGCAACAATACTACCACCCTCAGGCATGAATTTTTTTGCTTCTCTAGCAACAATTGTTAATGAATATGAACTAATGTCTTGTGCCAATAAGAAGCCATCACGAGATGTATCTGAAAAACGACCTCTTAAATCTTCCATGTTAGCAAAAGCAATCGAATGATAAACACCGTCAATGTTACCTACTTCTTCTCCAATTTTTGCAAAACCATTGATAACATCTTCGTCTTTTTGTACGTCTATTTGATACATTCTAATTGTTTGTTGATCTAACTGTTCAACAAGTTTTTCCATTTCTTTTTTACTACGTTCTTTACGATATGTAAAAACTAAATTCGCACCTAATTTGTCTAATACTTTAGCTACACCAAAACCGATACTACGTTTATTAGCAATACCCATAATGACGAATGTTTTATTTTCTAAATTTAACATGAAAATAACTCCTTTTTTAAATTTTCATTGTAAATTGGTTCGAGATGTTATAATCATACTTCCTATCACTTCGCTCGATGCCAATTCTAACAAACTTTATTTTAACATTGGTTTCATTGTTTAAACAATTCATTTTACATTCTATAAACGAATTCATCGTTTTTTGCTTTCTTTCGAGTTGAAATTTTGACCAACGCTTCATTCAATTAATCAGTACTAACAGCTTAAAGTAACTTGCATATTGTTCTTTCACTACCTATTAATACATATTTTAGGACTTCAATACTATCCCAGATATAGATGTTAATAATAAAATTCTAATTCACGTTTTAGCTCATCAACATACTCTTTAGATCCCGTTACAATGACACGGTCTTTATAGCGTAATTGAGTATCACCATGTGGTACAATCGATTCATTATTTCTAATGATTCTCACAAATATGATATCCCCATCAAACGGGAAATTTCGTAATTGAATTTGATCATATTTATGATTTAGCATTGCAATTTCATATAAAGATGTTTCCACATTACTTAAAAGATTAAGCATATTTGGTGTTTCTATTAAACCTTTCAAGAGTATCTTATTACTCATAAAGCCACTAAATACTTCTATACCTTCACTTTGTAAACCTTCATCACCAGTACTCGCTTCTAACCTACATATAACTCGATTTACACCATGGCTTTTGGCCATTAAAGCCACTTTTCTATTTATATCGTCATCATTTGTAGAACAAACAACAATATCTCTTTCAAATAAACCTAAACGCTCTAATAATGGTTCTTCATAATCTGCAATTTCAATCATCGAAATTGCATCTGATAATTTACGTTTATCACTTAAATCATTTCTATAATATAACGAAACTTGATAAAGTTGTGATGTTAAATTCTGAGCAATTGGTATGGTTAATTGGTTTTTACCTATTAAACTCACTTCAATCTGTCTTGTTGCTTCATCTGGCATCGGGAACATTTTCTTAAATATAATTGGTACAAAAACACATGTAATAACTGCACTTAATATTAAAATACCTGATATTTCAGATGATATTGTTCCAAGTTTTTCAGCAATTTTTGCAGAAGCAATAACCAACGATAAAGTTGACGTTAGCAAGAAAGCTGAAGAAATTGTTGTTTTCATATCAAACCATCGACGTATATAAAATACTGGTATTAATTTAGATATTAAAAAGGCCAATATTAAAAATGGAATGATAAGTAATAATGAAGGCTCTTTTATTAACATTGGTATATTTAAATCTACACCAACCATGATAAAGAAAATTGGAATAAAGAATCCGTAACCAAAGGAATCTAATTTCTCTACCATATCCTCATCAGGACCCAGTAAAGAAACAATCACGCCGGCTAAGAAAGCGCCTAGAATATTTTCTGCACCAACGCCTTCCGCCAAAGCAACTAGCATGATAATTAACGCAAATACCGCACGTATACCAATTTGTGTTGTACCATCCATCAGTTTTTGCAAGAATTGTGCTTTCTTAAATAATCCACCTAGGAAATAAAAAACAAGCGCAAATACTACTAAACTCCCTATTAACCAAAGTGATGTGCCACCTGAAGCGTGTAGTGTTCCGTACGCAGTTAATAATATCATTGTCACTAAGTCAGCTAATACTGCTACTAATAATATGAATTGCCCGATAGTTGTACGCATAATATTCATTTCTTTTAGTGTAGGTACCACAACACCTAATGAAATAGTAGAAATAATAATAATCATTAATAAAACATCATCAATTAAACCAAACCATTTAAATGCATATGCAAATACAATTGAAATAACCATAATAAATAAAAATACAGTAAGTGCTAATTGTAAATGACCGGGTTCTTTACTTTTTTCATTATCTTCTAATGCGCCTTTGTCTTTTTTAAATGCTTTAAAATCAATTTCTAAACCACTCAAAAACATTAAGAATATAAAGCCTAATGTAGATAAAATATTTAACATAGCATCACGTTCTACTATGTTTAAAAAAGAGTGCCCAATAAGAATACCCATTAATATTTCTGCTACAACAACAGGCAAGAATGTAATTCGCAATCTATTGATTAGTATCGGTGTAAGGAATGCTGCCATTACAACGACAACAAGTGATAAAAATTCCATGTAACCCCCTATAATAAGTAAGACATGAATGAAGTTGCTAATCCAAAGTAAATCAACATACTCACAATATCATTGATTGTAGTTATAAATGGACCACTAGCAACTGCAGGGTCAATTTTTAGTTTATTCATAACTAATGGAATCATTGATCCCACTAATGTACCTACTGTCATAGCAATTGTTAAACTGCTTGCCACGATCGTAGCTAAAATTGGCTGTCCATAAAGCACCATTATAATAATAAACAGCAATATAGCACAAATCAAACCACTTAAAAAACCGCTACCTGCTTCTCTCAATGCGACTTTAAAATTACTTTGTTCGTCAATTTCACCAGTTGAAATATTACGTACTGATACGGCAAGTGATTGTGTCCCAGAATTACCAGACATACCACTGATAATTGGAATAAACGCTGCCAATAATGACACTTGTGCTAAAGTATCCTCAAATGATCCAAGTATCGTGGCTGTGATCATTCCTAAAAACGTTAAAATAATTAGCCATGGCAAACGTTTCTTAGCAGTTTTAATGACTGAATCATTGGTTGCATCAACATCAGATACCCCGGCTAAACGAGAGTAGTCTTCACTCGCTTCTTCATCCATAACATCTAAGATATCATCGATTGTAATAATACCTAATAAGTGATCTTGATAATCGACAACTGGCATAGCGATAAAATCATAATCACGCATTTTCTGAGCAACATCTTCTTGGTCATCAGCAGCATTAGCACTGATCACACGTTCGCTCATTATGTCTTCTATATAAGCATCATTTTCTGCTACGATTAAATCTCTTAGTGATAAAACCCCAGCTAATTGTTTATGCTCATTCACTGCAAATATGACATAAATTGTCTCAGCATCTGGCGCTTGTTCTTTAACATGCATTAAAGCTTCTTTCACTGGCATTGTTGATTTTAAAGAAATATATTCCGTCGTCATGATACCGCCAGCAGTATCCTCTTCGTAATGTAATAATGCTTTAATTTCTTTTGCATCTTCACGGTTCATCAGTGTCAACAAGCTAACAATTTTCTGCTTAGATAATTGATTCATAATGTCTACTGCGTTATCGTATGACATATTTTCTAACACTTTGCTAGCATATGTAGCGTCCATAGTATCGAACAGCGCTTCATACGCTTCTTCATCAATTTCTAATTGTTCAAAGAAATCTGCTACTTCTTCAGGGGACAATACTTCAAACATTTTTTGTCTAATATCTTCATCGCTGTCTTCAAAGTATTCACTTTGTTCATATGTGTGCATCGCTAAGAATTCTTCTCTAAATTCACCAATATGATTTTCATGCAGTAATTTATCTAGCATTTCTTGATCATATACTTGCTCATCTTCTAAAACGATTTGGTCTTTTTCATTTGCCAAAAGTCCCACCTCCATAGTTACTCAAATTATATCATATTAAATATGTTTTCTATTGCATCATATTTATCTTGTATTTCAATCTTTTGATCATAGATTGGATGTATAAAAGATATTTTAAAACATCGTAACAACTGATGTTTAAAATACGAATGTTCTCCTCCATATAAATCATCACCCACAATAGGATGTCCTATATGCTGAAGATGGACGCGAATTTGATGTGTCCGGCCTGTTAATAAAGTAACTTCACATAAACTGTAATTATTTTTATGGTCTAAGCATCTATATTTTGTTTTTGCTTGTTTACCATTTGAATTGACTTGTCTTGTAATAATACTAGCAGGATCTCTAGCAATAGGTGCATCTATGATTCCTTGTGATTGCAATTCACCATAGCATACGCATAAATAGGTTTTATCAATGTGTATGTTTGACATCAGATGATGTAAAAAACCATGTTTAGCAATCACAACAATACCTGAAGTATTTCGGTCAATCCTAGTGACAATATGCGGTACGATGTTTTGTCCTGATTGTTTAAAATAACCTAGAACTTGTTCAGCTAAACTAAAATGTTTATGTTCTCTTGATGGTGCGCAGTTTTGAAAAGCTTTTTTAGAAACGATTAATAAGTATGCATCTTCATATAAAATATTTAAAGACTTATTGAATGGGATTAAATTATTACTAGCTGTCTCGTAACCTAAATGTACCTCCACTATATCGCCGTTCTGTAATTGCTTACGCACAGTTTCTGCTTGTCCATTAACAATTAAAGCGCCATTATGCTTAATGGCGCTAATTGTATTCTTAGAATACCCTTGCTCCTGTAAAAAAGTTCTTAGCATTTGAAGGTCTCTAATCATATACGTAAATTGCATTATTCATCGTCTCCACTTGAAATAAAGGAATCATGTACTCTTTTCCAAAATGGAAATGGTCTAAACCTAGCAAATCTAATTTTTTCATTTGCCACTCTAAATTGAATTGCATTAACATTTTTATGTTTTATGCTGACGTGATCTATGGTCGTTAAAATCTTATCATGATTCACTGGTGTAATCAGACATGTATGATGTTTGGGCAATACTAATGGTGACCCAACCGTTCTGAATACTCTATTATTAATAGAAGCGATTTCGGCGATTTGCATCGCTTCCAAAGAAGGATGTATTAACGCACCACCCAACGCCTTATTATATGCAGTAGAACCTGATGGTGTTGACACACACAGTCCATCTCCTCTAAAGCGTTCAAATTGGTTTCCTCTAATATTCACATCCACAACAAGTGTAGAACCATTTTCAGTTTTCATCGTCGCCTCATTTAATGCTAAGTATCTCGTCTCATATCCATTATCGTTATAACGCACTATAATTTCTAATAGTGGATATTCTATAACTTGGAATTCTGAATTATTAATTTCAATAATCAATTTCTCTACTTCATGTGGCAACCAATCTGCATAGAACCCTAAATGTCCAGTATGTATCCCTACAAATGCGCACCTCGATAACATGTGACTATACTGATGGAAAGCCTGTAATAAAGTACCATCTCCACCAACTGATATGACTATTTCAGGATTTTCCGTATCTTCAACCATTTCAAAATCTTTCATGTGATTAATCATCTTATGCTTTAAAGCGTTCGACTTAGAATCACCTTTAGATAAAATTGTATAGCGCATGATTGCACCTCCTAGTCATTATCATGCTTTTTAGCACGTTTTTTGGAATAGTATTTTTGAGCTTCTTGAATTTCCTCTTTAATTTCTGACATTTCTTCATCAAGTAAAAACGCTGCTTCAGCCGCACGTTCTAGTCGGTGCTGAATTTCTGGCGGATAATCTCCATCATATTTATACCGCAAAGTATGCTCGATTGTTGCCCAAAAATTCATGGCTAATGTTCTGATTTGAATTTCTGCTAAAATTGACTTTTCACCTTTAAGTGTTTCGATTGGATATTCAATAATTACATGATATGAACGATATCCACTTTGTTTTGTATTACTAATATAATCGCGTTCTTCTACTACTTTGAAATCTTGACGTTGTCTCAAGAGATTGACCACAATATCGATATCATCGACGAATTGACACATTAATCTCAAACCTGCTATATCATACATTTCTTCATGTAATCGATCAAATGAGATTTGTCTTTTATTTGCTTTATCAATAATGCTAGTCATAGGTTTAACACGACCCGTCACAAATTCAATCGGTGAAGCATTATCTTCTACATCATATTGTTTTCTAAGCCCTTTTAATTTTACTTTTAATTCATCAACTGCTTGTCTATATGGAGATAAAAACTGATCCCATTGATTCATTGTGCTTCACTCCGCTTCACTCTAATTCGAAAGTATCTTCCACAACAGAAACAAACTCCTTACCATAGTTTGAATTACCTTGAATATTTTCTAATATATAATTAAATTCTCTATCGAATTGTTTTAGTTCTAAATGATCATTAACGATAATCTTTTTATTTTTATTTTCATGTAGCATCGACCAAGTTTCTTGAACAAAAATCAAATATGAATACGACTGGCCGTCATCTAAGATATATGCAAAGCTATAATTATCACTATCAACAAGCATTTGTCCTGCTTCTTGTAAGCCTTCTGTAGATTGTTCTGTATAACACTTTAAACTATCTTCTGTTACTTTAATTTCATTCACATAAATACGCATGCTTGTTCCTCCTTATTCTTCATTATTTTAACATAATTAAGACGTACATAACACGTTACATGACTATTATTATGTCATCAATTGACTTAACGTAAATATAATAATTTTCAGCGTATAATGCAATCTAATTTAAATTAACTTACAAGTCCTTTAAAATGAATTATCATATATATTTAAGGAGTGTAACGCGTGGCAACTAATAATGAAATTGAATTTAAACAGTTATTGTCTGAAGACGATTATCAAGCTATATACAACACCTATTTTTTAAATATCAAACCATTTAGTCAAACTAATTATTACATCGACACATTAAATTTCGATTTAAAATCTCATCAATCAGCTTTGAGAATTCGCGTTAAAGATGATGCATACGAAATGACGTTAAAAGTACCAGCTGAAATTGGTTTGATGGAGTATAATTTCGATACAATCGTTGAACCAAAACTAAACAAGCACATCAAAAGTCAGGATCTGCCCCAAGATATTTTAAACCAACTCCTAAAAATGGACGTAGATATTGATGCATTAATCGTCTTAGGAGACCTAACTACCGAACGTATAGAAAAAGAAATTAACGGAAATCTACTTGTTTTAGATAAAAATTATTACTTGGATTTCCAGGACTTTGAACTTGAATATGAAGTAAATGATTATAATGAAGGATTAGTTCAATTTAAATCGATTCTTAATCAATTTAATATCAATCATGAAATTCCAAACAATAAAGTCCAAAGATTTTTCAATCGCAAACGTAAATTAAACAACAGTTAATTGCGCACAATATTAAGAAGTCGAATTACTTCCAAATGTAAAAATTCATGTTATATTAGTATTATATTAATAGGATATGGTGATACTATGACTCAAACAGCTTACGAGGTTATCGGACAAGACGCCTTATTTAAAATGATTGACCATTTTTATGATATGGTTAAACGTGATGATAGAATCAATCATTTGTTTCCTGGAGATTTTGAAGAAACAAGCAGAAAACAAAAACAATTCTTAACACAATTTTTAGGCGGACCTCAACTGTATACAGAAGAACATGGTCATCCTATGTTAAAAAAAAGACACTTGGAATTTGTAATAACAACATACGAACGTGACGCATGGCTTGAAAATATGTATAAAGCTATTCAACAAGCAGATTTTTCTGCAGGCGTCGGGGATTATTTATATGAACGATTACGTTTAATAGCGAATCACATGGTTAATTCCGAAAATTAATTGTAGGTGAAAAAACATGGCTGAAGAATTAAAATTGATAAATGCTAATAGTCGTGAAGATGCAAATCTTTCACCTTTGAGTAAGATTGAAATTTATTCCTTTTTCGATCCATTCAGTAAAGAGTGCTTTAAATTGTCTGCGATACTTTCAAAATTACGACTTGAGTATAAACAATATATAAGTATTAGACATATTTTAAACCCTTCTTTACGTGTATTAACAAAATGCCAAGCACAAAGTACATCAAATTTAGATAATATTGCACTTGCCTATAAGGCCGCCGAACTCCAAGGTCGATTACGGGCGGAGCGTTTTATCCATCTTGTTCAAAATGAGATAATACCAAAACGAGATATTATCACTGAAGAGATGGTCAATAATTGTATAAGTAATGCTGGCCTTGATTATGAAGTCTTTAAAGAAGACTTACATAAAAGTGCTTTAAAGGAAAGCTTACAAGTTGACTTGCATATCGCTCGAGAAATGGAAATTGAAGAAGCACCCTCTCTTGTATTCTTTAATGAAGATATTCATGAAGAAGGTTTAAAAGTCGAAGGCTTGTACCCTTATCACATATATACGTACATCATAAACGAACTGATTGGTTCACCGATTGAAAAAGAACTCCCACCAAGTTTGGAAACTTACATCTATCAACAACAATTAGTAACCAAAGAAGAATTACTGACTATTTATGAATGGCCTGAAAAATTATTGAATAAAGAGCTGAAAAAATTAGCATTACAGCAAAAAATAGAAAAACTTAGCTCACCAGAAGGTAAATTTTGGAAGTCAAAAGTTTGAAATATTAATTTTGTTCATATCTATATCAATATACTGCACCATAAAACGTAGTATATTTTATGGTTAAAAACTTGTGACATACAACATGCTTACTTTCCGAATCAAAAGCTAAAAGCATAAGTCAAAATAAAATGACTTTAAAAGATTTTATATAGGTTAATGATTTATCTAGAAAATGTTTCATAAACTTATAAAAGTTAAATAAACATTTTGAATATACGCAAATATCATAGTAGATAGAATTACAAAATTTCATAAAAGTAAAGAAATGCCAACTTCTATATGAGGACTAAAGAAGTTGGCATTTTTATTTATCATTCCTAGTTATGATCACTCAATCACTTTTTTGTATAATATATACTTGCAATTACTTGCTTAGTAGTTGCTAATTGTTAATCATTATTTTCAATATACATTCATGTTTTATATAAAATTCCAGTCAAAATATATGCTGAAATATCTGAATAGTTATTCAATTTCTTATACATATAAAAGTCTTTAAAAATGAACATAAAAAAAACGCCGTGTCTGATTACACGGCGCTAAACAAAGGGGATGGGAGAAATTTTTCACTTCAAACAAAGGGGTATGTTTGTTATGTGATTAATTTCATGTATATAATATAACACGGTGTTATATACCTTTCAACCTTTAAAATTAAATAAATCTCCTTTGTCACAAACTTGTCATATTGTAAACGAATACATTCATACTAAGCTTTCATTAACTTTTCAAAAGCGTCTAATTTTTGTTCGAACACTTGGCAAGCTTGTTCAATTGGTTCTGGAGTTGTCATATCTACACCTGCATTTTTTAAGATTTCAATAGGATAATTTGAACTACCTTTTTTCAAGAATTCATTGATATATCGCTCAACAGCAGGTTTACCTTCTGTTAAAATTTGATGACTTAAACTTTGAGCTGCACTGTATCCGGTTGCATATTGATACACATAATAATTCATATAAAAGTGTGGTATTCTAGACCATTCTTTACTAATATTTTCATCTGTTTCAACAGAATCTCCAAAATATTTTCTGTTGAGCGCTGCGTATTCTTCATTCATACGGTTAGCTGTTAATGGTTCTCCTGCTTCTTCTATTTGATGGATTTTATGTTCAAACTCTGCGAACATTGTTTGTCTAAATAGTGTTGCACGGAAACGTTCAAGTTCTTGGTTTAATAGTAATAATCTGCGCTTGTCATCTAAATGTTTATCCATATAATCACTTAATAGTGCTTCATTACAAGTCGATGCAACTTCTGCAACGAAAATAGTGTAATCACTTAAATTAGATGGTTGATTTTGACGACTAAAGTAGCTATGTGCTGAATGACCAAATTCATGTACTAAAGTATACAAATCAGAAACAGTATTTGACCAATTTAGTAAAATAAACGGATTTGTTAAGTGTGCACCTGATGAATAACCTCCAGAACGTTTACCTTTATTTTCAAAGACATCTACCCATCGATGATTTAATCCTTCTTCTACAACTTTCATATATTCTTCACCCATCGGTTGTAATGCTTTCAACATCCAATCTTTAGCCTCTTCGTACGGCATTTCAAATTTAATATCTTTAACAAGTGGTGTGTAAACATCATACATTTTCATGTCATCTAAGCCCAATAGTTCTTTGCGCAATTTAGTATAGCGATGAAGTAAAGGTAAGTATTTATGAACTGTTTTCACTAAATTATCATATACAGCTTCTGGAATGTGATTATTACTTAACGCTGCTTCTCTTGCTGTTTTATAGTTATGTGTTCTAGCGTTAAAAACATTTTTCTTAACTTCTCCAGCGAGCGTCGCACTTAGTGTATTATTATAAGCACCGTATGCTTTATATAAATTTTCATAAGCAGATTGACGTAATACGCGATCATCTGATTCCAGACATTTAATGAATGTTCCTTGTGTTAATGAATGTCGTTGGCCTTCACTATCTATCGCATCTTCAAATTCTAAATCCGCATTACTAAACATGCCATACACATTGTCAGGTGTAGACAATGCATCTTGTGCTTCAGTTAGTAATCTTTCTTTATCTGCACTCAATACATGTGGTCTTTTTTCATTAATTAATTTTAAATCAAATTTGTAACGTTCCAAATCATCATTTTCATCAATAAATTTTTGTATCGTTGCTTCATCTATTTGTAGAATTTCTGGCACTAAGAAACTCCATGCTGAGCTGAATTTTATAATTAATTGATGTGCTCTAGATTCATAACCTGTGTATTTATCATTCGCTGTATCTTGATCTTGTTTTAAATGTGCATATACATATACTTTTTCTAACTTAGAACCTAATTCATCTTCTAGTGCTAATGCATTATATAGTGTAGATGAGCTATCAGCTAAGTGACCGACATATTGTTGTTCTTTGCCGATATTATTTTCTACTTCTTTAAATGCATCTTCAAAAGCATTGTCAGATTCAAAAATGGTAGATAAATCCCAAGTATATTCTGGATATTTACGTTCTTGCTCTTCTCTTGTTAATTGTTGTGTCATAATATCTAGTAAACCTCCTATAAAGTCTATTAGTATAATTTTCTCATGTCATGATTATTTTTGCACGCTATAACACCCATGATTATGATAGAATTGTTTGAACTTTTGAACAACGCTATGGCTTATTTGCGTTTTATCTATTTCAACATTATAAAAATGATTTAATTCTATCAGTTGTTTAAATCGTGTCATGTTAAAAGTGTGTGTACGCCACAAATATATAAGTTGTAATTGCCAATACACAGGATGTGACTTAATATAAATTTGTTCTGGGTAAATTATACCTATATATTTATTTACCCATGCATCCGTTAATTTTAAATTATACATCACACTTAAACTTGGTTCTAAAACTGAGTGTGTTTTACGGCAGTTTCTCAAATAAGTGCTTATAGCAATTTTGGATAATTTTAAGGGCTGTGTTGGCGCATGATAAACACGCTCTATTTGAATTTGATTAATTAATTGTGCAAATGTCATACAATGCCTTTTGGCAATAAATTGTTGCCCTCCTAAAAAATTAATCACTTTATAACCAAAAAGAATTTTATGTGTTGTATCCCACGATAATAATAATCTATTATGAATGTTAATAAAATTTCTTTCGTATTTTGATAAATACAAAACACTATTACTTTTATTATATTTAACTTTTTTTGTTATCCAATACACTTTATACCCAGCATTTTGTAAAGTTTTACTGCGTTTTGAAATACATGCTGTCGTTACTTTTGAAAATTGTATTTCTAATACAATTTCATCATCAATGATTAAATCAGGATATTGGTAACTTTGTGGTACATAAGGTTCGATGTTAACTTTGTGATTTAAGCCTTTTAACTCACGAGCAATATGGTATTTTAAATTAAAATGTTCTTGTGATTCATTTTTATGACAGTATGAACGATTATTACGGATATGCGCAAAATGAGGTGTATTGTATGTTCCTTTTTTTAATATCACTTTGCATTTACAAAATGGGCAACGATAATGCTTATTTTTTATCGCATCTTTTGCCCAAACGGCCTGATTTCGATTATTGTTCGCGTATAACATTTCTTCACCTCATTTAATTACACGTGATAAGCCATCAAATTACTATACTTTATTTAGAAATCACCTTGTTATTACATAAAGAATCTGAGACATAAATCCTAGAAAAATAGCACGCAGATGATTTAATTCAATTTATCTGCGCGCTTCTTTATTATTCAATACTTCGTATTGTTGACTTGCTTTCTTAGAAAACAGCTTCATACTGCAGTCTTCAGCTTATCCTGTTCCTTCAGTACCTCACCAAAATACAACGTATTCATACGTAATTTCACATTAAAATACTTTAAAAACAACGTCTTATATCAACCAAAATGATGTTAACAATTATTCTACATGTAGACACCCAATCTGTATGCTCTAGTCGTACAATAGAAAAAGATCAATAATGGTATCTGAATGATGTAGCTCTCACAGAATCAAATGACTTATTTTAAAACAATACAGAAAAAGGCAATTTCTATATGATTTCAATAGAAATTGCCTTTTTTCATTTGTCCAAGAACCTTATGTCCCAGACTGTCAGTCTCAAATTAATCTACTAATCAAATCATAATCATTGTTGATAATAATTTATATTAGTTTCTTTATCGTAGTTATTCTGTTGTATCAGGAAAATAACGACGTACTTGTGAAGCGACATTATGACTCATAATAATTTTTGCGTAATCGTTTAAATATACTTCTGATTTATCAGTAGGATATGCGAACTCAAGTAATTGACTGTAACTATCGTTAATTGTTTCTTGTCCAACTGTTTCATCAAAGTGAACAGCGTAGTAATATACATTATTAAAACTATATAATAAATCTTCAAACTCATCTGTTCTTTGATTATTATGGTAAGCATAATCAATTACTTCTTCCAAGTCATTAAATCTAACTATAACAGTACGTGTATTTTGCGGCTTACGTTTGTTGCGTTCTTGATCTTGTTGTGTCTCTTTTTGTTGTTGTCGTTGTTCAAATAAATCCTCTAAACTATCATCTTGATCAAATGTTTGTGATAATAAATCATTAACTTGATGATCTAATTGGTCATTGTCTTCATCAGACATATTGATAAGATCTTCGTTTTTAGATTTAGAAATTGTTACTTCAACGCCCTTTTCAAAAGCATGTACTTGAATCCATAAAGGACCTTCAACAACAAAATCTTCTTCTTCATTGATTTCTTCCATCATGTTCCAAAAGAATTCTTCTCCACGTTTGCGATTAGTCCATAAATCTTCTCGTTTAAAACCTCTTGCTTCTATATCACTATATGTTATAAATAGTTTAACGGTAGTATCGTCAACTCGCTCTATTCTCATATCATCTCACTCCTTACAGTCGATGAATAGTAATCATTATTGTATTAGAACGTAGTAAGAATTACAATTAATTTGTTTGATTAATTTTTACTATTTTCTATTTGGTCTCTTATAATAACATATACCCTTATAAAAGGCCAAAAAACAGCACTTTTTATAGAGTGCTGTTTGAATTTAGTCAATAATTATTCACAATCGAATAATCGATTTGTTTGACGTAAGTATACATTTATCTGTTATGGTAAACACAACAAAACCACAAAGCAACATCACAATAACATTACTTTATGGCTTAATCGCTCTATTTATAAATTAATCAACCATACGTTGCGCTTCTTGCAATTGGAACGTACGTACTTTTCTAGGTAAAAAACGTCTGATTTCATCTTCATTATAACCAACTTGTAAACGTTTATCATCTAAGATAATCGGACGTCTTAATAAACCTGGATTATCTTGGATAATTGAATATAAGTCTTGAAGTGGTAAAGCATCAATATCTACATTTAATTTTTGATAAGTTTTAGAACGAGTAGATATGATTTCGTCTGTTCCATCTTCAGTCATTTTTAAAATTTGTTTAATTTCATCAATTGTTAATTGTTCTGAAAAAATGTTACGCTCCGTATACGGAATGTCATGTTCTTGTAACCATGCTTTCGCTTTACGGCAAGATGTGCAACTTGGTGAAGTAAATAATGTTACCATACATCTCACTCTCCTATTTTTCATGAATATAAATTCATTAGATTTCAATTTTTATATGATTAAGAAATTACTAAGTCATTTTTACCTCTCTTAACCTTACAATTAAAGTATACCCTATCAACATTAAAATTAAATGAGAATTCTCTAATTTTTTTAAAAATTTTCAAATAAGCTTAATTCCCAATCAATTTAGTTAGAAATATTGATATGTATACAGTTTAACATAACTTACAAATGATTGAAATACTGTTATACTATTACTAAAGTAGATAAATTAAATTATTAAAAAGGTAGGCATCAAAAAATGGAAACTTTATTTTCTGGTATCCAACCTAGCGGCATCCCAACGCTTGGTAATTATATTGGTGCGTTGAAGCAATTTGGTGAAGTCCAAGAAGACTATGATTGTTTCTTCTGCATCGTGGATCAACACGCAATTACAATTCCACAAGATCGATTAAAACTACGTAAACAAACAAGACAACTAGCAGCAATTTATTTAGCTTCAGGCATTGATCCAGAAAAATCAACATTATTTATACAATCTGAAGTGCCAGCGCATGTGCAAGCTAGCTGGATGTTAACAACTATTTCATCTATTGGTGAATTAGAACGCATGACACAATTTAAAGATAAAGCAGTAAAACAAACGGAAGGTATACCAGCTGGCTTACTTACATATCCTCCATTAATGGCAGCAGATATCGTTATTTATAACACAAACATCGTTCCTGTTGGAGACGACCAAAAACAACATATTGAATTAACTAGAAATTTAGTAGACCGATTCAATTCACGTTACAACGATGTTCTTGTAAAACCAGAAATACGCATGCCAAAAGTTGGTGGTCGTGTTATGAGTTTACAAGACCCAACGAAAAAAATGAGTAAAAGTGATGATAACCAAAAAAATTATATCTCATTGTTAGATGAACCCAATGTTGGCGCTAAAAAAATAAAAAGCGCAGTAACAGATTCAGATGGTATTATTAAATTTGATCGTGACAATAAGCCTGGCATTTCAAATTTATTATCTATCTATTCAAGTTTAACTGATAAAACAATTGATGAACTCCAAACACAGTATAAAGATTCTAACTATGGTGAATTTAAATCAGATTTAGCTGAAATTGTAAAAGACTTTTTAGTTCAGTTCCAAGAAAAATATGAGTATTATTTCAACTCAGATGAATTAGATACGATTTTAGATAATGGTAGAGAGAAAGCTCAAAAAGCTTCATTTAAAACATTAAAAAAAATGGAAAAAGCAATGGGCTTAGGTCGAAAAAGATAATCTAAAAATCAAAAAAATTGGCATACATCTCATTCTAAAACAGACCAATCCAAATTAAAGGATTAGTCTGTTTTTTCAACTTTCGATACATATATTAATCTGGTTGTGCCCCCCGATTTCATCATTCCTTCTACAACTATCCACGTGATTTTAGCAAATTACAATTTTGTTTAGTTGATGAATGCTACATTAACACCGTAATTTTTGAAATATATCAATTTGCTCTTACAATATCAATAATCATTTATTGTCAGTTCTTCTGTTGGAAAGTAATTATTTAACAAGGATTAAAAATGTATGATATCAAAGAATACGCCACTCTCTATATAATGACATAGAAAGTGACGTATTTTCATTATTTCAATAAGTTGTACTCAAATTTCATTTTTCACTTATTTTATTTCTTTTTACCAGTTTCACGGTCAATTGATTTATCAATGCTTACTTCTTTTAGCGAAGTATCACCACCAATTTGGTGATAGAATAAACCTTTGACTTGTGGATTGGTTAAATGTGCTTCCCCTTTTTGATATATAGGTGCTACAGGTGCATCATTGAGTAATAATTCTTCCGCTTCTTTCATCGCTGCATTACGTTCTTCAGGTTTTTTCAATAATTTACCATTCGCATCTTTAACGAGTTGGTCGTATTTTTTATTACCCCAAGCGGTATTATTTGAAGGATTACCTGTTGTCATAATTTCCAAGAATGTTAGAGGATCTGGATAATCTGGCCCCCAACCTGATAACGATGCTTCAAATGTTTCAGAATGTTCTTGATTTACTCTCTGTTTAAACGGTAATTGTTTAATCTTCAAAGTGACACCTGGTAAATTCTTCTCTACTTGTGCTTTAATATATTCTGCTGAAATCTTTGCATCTGGTGTATCTTCAGTATTCATGGTAAACGTCAATTCTTTCACACCTAAATCTTTTTTCGCTTTTTCTAAGTGTTTCTTAGCTGCTGTCGGATTATATGCAAGTGGTGAATCTATAGATTCGGCAAAGTCTTTGCCGTCAGGTGTTTCTGCCGTTAATTTAGCTGTGAACCCATCTGTCGCTTTTGATCCATTATTTTTTACAGAATTCACATACCCCTCTTTATCAATCGCTTGCGAAATAGCTAATCGCATATCTTTATTTTTAAATTCAGGTACATTATCTTGATTTAACTTCATATAGAACGTACTAGCCAACAAACGTTTTTTCAAACCAGGATTTCCTTGATATTTATCCACTTGGTCGGCGGTGATAGTAGTATCATCTACAGAATCAGTGTCATAAAGTGATGCTCCTGCTTGCTGGTCTTTTAACACTTTATAATTTACACGGTCTAAATGAACTTTTTTCTTGTCCCAATAATCTTCATTTTTAACTAATTGAATTTTATCTTCTACTTTCCAATCTTGAACTTTGAACGGACCATTAAACACTGTTTTATCTGCAGTTGTAGCATATTGTTCACCATGCTTTTTCACAACTTTTTCTTTTTGTGGCAAGTATGTGCCAAATGCAAGCATTTCATTAATATATGGTATTGGCTTATTTAGTTCAATTTTTAATGTGTGGTCATCTAACGCTTTTACACCTAATTTATCAACATCTTTTTTACCCATATTAATGTCTTCAGCATTTTTTAAGTCATACATTATGTAAGCATATTCTGAAGCTGTATCTGGATTGACAACACGTTTCCATGCAAAAACAAAATCTTGTGCAGTAACTGGATCCCCATTAGACCATTTTGCATCCTTACGCAATTTAATTGTCAATGTCTTACCGCCATTACTTTTCTTTGGCATTTCTTTAGCGACACCTGGTTGTGCTTTATCATTCTTATCCAAAGTGTAAAGACCTTCATAGACTTGATTGAATAAATCAAAAGATACCGTGTCGGTCACTAGTGCAGAGTCTAATGAAGAAATATCTTGTGGTATCACTTTTCTAAATACTTGTCCTTTGTCCGAGTAGATACCTTCAGCACTGCTACATCCCGCTGTAATCACCGTTAAAGCTAATAAAACTATAAATAGTTTAATCCTTTTCATATTAATCCCCCTTCCCCTTATACTGATGGTGCTTGCATTTGAGATTTTAATGTTTCTGCTTCTTCATCCGTAGTAAATACAAAATGGCCAGGTTGTATTTCATTTAATGACCGTTGATTATTTTTGGATGTGTCTTCTTTATACACTGTTCTTTTTCGAGAACGTTCACTTTCAGGATCCGGTTGTGGTACTGCTGAAAGCAATGATTTCGTGTAAGGATGTAACGGATGATTGTATATTTCATCTGCAGAACCTAATTCGACAATTTTACCAAAATGCATTACTGCTATTCTGTCTGAAATATATTTCACCATTGAAAGGTCATGGGCAATAAATAAAAACGTAATATTGTGTTCTCTTTGCAACTTTAATAACAAATTAACGACCTGGGCTTGTATTGACACATCTAACGCTGATATTGGCTCATCTGCAATAATAAATTCTGGTTCTACTGCTAATGCACGTGCAATACCGATACGTTGTCTTTGACCGCCTGAGAATTCATGTGGATAACGATTGGCATGTTCTTTGCTAAGACCTACTGTTTCTAATAAATTGTACACTCTTCTTTTTCGGTCTTTTGTCCCACTAGCTAGCTTATGAATATCTATCCCCTCTGCTACGATATCCATGACTTTTAACCTTGGGTTTAATGAAGCATACGGATCTTGGAAAATCATTTGCATCTTTTTATTAAACTTCAACGAATCTTTACGGTTTTTTATTTTTTGAATATCGATACCTTCATAAAGTATTTCTCCATCAGTTATATCATTGAGTTTAATAATAGCTTTACCAGTTGTAGATTTTCCACAACCAGATTCACCAACTAATCCAAATGTTTCCCCTTTATAAATATCAAATGAAATATTTTCAACTGCACGCACTTCGTTACGCTTTCCTTCATTAAAATATTGTTTAACATTTTTCACTTGTAAAAGTATGTCTTTATTTTGCATCATCAAACGCCACCCTTTCTACTTGTTGCGGTTTATCGTAATTATTTGGCATCTTACGTAAACGTTTTTGTACCATTTCTGGTGGTTCAACATGAGGTGCACGCTCGTCAAGTAACCAAGATTTCACAAAATGTGTATCAGATATTTTGAACCATGGTGGCGGTGTTTTAAAATCCACATCTAATGCATATTGGCTACGTTCAGCAAACGCATCTCCTTTAGGCGGGTGTAATAAATCTGGTGGTGTACCTGGAATAGCTAATAATTCTGTTTCTGAACCAGTCGTTAAATCAGGCATCGATGATAATAGTCCCCAAGTATACGGGTGTTTAGGGTCATAAAATATTTCATCTACATCCCCTGTTTCAACCATTTGACCACCATACATAACAGCTACTCTGTCTGCTATATTAGCAACAACACCTAAATCATGAGTGATGAAAACGATTGAAGTACTTATTTTACTTTGTAACTCTCTCATCAATTCTAATATTTGAGCTTGCATCGTTACATCAAGTGCAGTAGTTGGCTCATCAGCAATTAATACTTTAGGCTCACATGCAAGTGCTGTCGCAATGACTATTCTCTGTCTTTGTCCCCCTGAAAATTGATGTGGATAGGCATTAAAACGTTTTTCAGCGTTTGGTAAACCGACAAGGTTTAATATTTCCAATGCTCTTTTTTTCGCATTTACTTTATTGTAATTTCTATGTTTCATTAGTGGTTCCATAACCTGCTTGCCTATTTTCATTGTAGGATTAAGCGAAGTCATCGGATCTTGAAAAATCATAGAAATATCTTTTCCTCGTAATTTAATTAACTCTTCTTCTGATTTTTGAGCTAAGTCTTCACCCAAGAAATTAATAACACCTTTTTTAATTCTCCCTGTATCACCTTGGAATAATTTCGTAATAGCTTTTGTTGTCACTGATTTCCCAGAACCTGATTCACCAACAATCGCTAGTGTTTCTCCTTTATCTAGAAAGAAATCCACGCCACGTACTGCTTGCACTTCCCCTGCGTCAATATCAAAGGAAACATGCAAATTGTTAACTTCTAATATTCTTTCTGACATAAAATGTTGCCCCCTTTTTATTTACGCATTTTCGGATCAAATGCATCACGTAATCCATCACTAAATAGATAGAAGAATAATATTAATAAACTTAAAATAATAGCCGGAATAAATAATTCATGTGGATGAATCAATAACATTGCACGACCATCATTTACAAGTGAACCAAGTGATGTTCTTGGTGCTGGCACTCCAATACCAATAAAGCTTAGGAATGCTTCGAAGAAGATTGCATTCGGCACTGTAAACATAGATGTAACAACTATAACTCCTAGTGTGTTAGGTAATATGTGCTTAAATATTAATTTAAGTTTAGATGCACCTAATGTTTTTGAAGCTAATACAAATTCTTGGCCTTTTAATTTTAAGAATTCCCCTCTGACAACACGACTCATTCCAATCCAGCCTGTGATTGCCATCGCTAATATAATCGTCCATATAGATGGTTCAAAGATTAACACGAATAAAATAACAACAATCAATGTTGGTATAGACGCAACAATTTCAATAATTCGTTGCATCACATTATCAAGTCGTCCTCCAAAAAATCCTGAAATCGCGCCATAAATGACCCCTATAAAAATATCGAGCAATGCTGCAACAACACCAATAAATAATGATACTTGTGCACCTTGCCAAGTACGTGACCATAAATCTCTACCTAATTGGTCTGTACCAAACCAGAAATTTTCTTTCACTCCAGCTTCTTCATAGGCATCTTTACCTTGAGCACCTTCACCATCAAATGGTAAAAATGAAATTTGATCTAGTACAGGTATTTTAGCTGGTAAGTTACGTCTTTCAACATCTTGTTCAGCATAGTCATGCGCACTAAATAATGGCCCAATTAACGCTAAAATAATGATAATAATTAACCCTATCATACCAACTACCGCTAATTTATTACGCTTTAATTGTGTCCATGCATCCTGCCAAAAGTTTTTACTTTCTCGCTGTATTTCAGGCTCTTTTTCAATATCATTGTTACTTCTAATAAAATCTGATGCTGGTATTGCTTCTGAGGTATGTGACATAACTGCATTTGAATAATCTTGATTTAAATTTTCATTTTTATTATCAGCCATTATTTTTTACCTCCTTGTACACGTATACGTGGATCAATAACACCATATAATATATCTACAAGGAAAATAGAAACTATAAATAGTGTACTGAATAAAATAGTTGTCGCCATAATTACTGGGAAATCGTTCGTGGTAATCGATCTTACGAATTGATCCCCTAACCCTGGCACACCAAAAATATTTTCAATTGTCAAAGTACCTGTTAATATACTCGCCAACATTGGCACAATAATTGTAATTACTGGAATCAAGGCATTTCTTAATGCGTGTCCAAATAATACTCTCATTGTTGAATTACCTTTGGCACGTGCAAGTAAAATATAATCTGAACTTAACACTTCTATCATTTCTGCTCTTATGTATCTTGCTACCGTCGCTAAAACTGCTGCTGATAGTGCTAAAGATGGTAACACTGCTGTTGAAATACCTTCCCAACCTGCTACTGGGAACCATTGCAATCTTACTGAAAATACATATTGTAATAAAACAGCTAAGACGAATGATGGTACCGATACTGCTATAACTGAAATTACTGTAGCTGTATAGTCAGCCCAGGTGTTTTGCCGGACTGCCGCAATGACCCCTAAAATCAGACCGAGTATGACACCAATCACCATCGCTGTTAAACCCATTTCTAAAGATGGTAATAACCTTGGTTTGATTAAATCCCAAACTGGCTGGTTATCATATTGGAATGAGTTACCAAAGTCCCCCGTAACAACATTCTTCAAATAACTCGCATACTGAACTGGTACTGGGTCATTCAAACCATATTTTTCATTTAGAATTTGCTTTTGTTCATCATTTAATTTTTCATCATTAAATGGTGAACCTGGCATAAGTTTCATCAAGAAAAAAGTAATGGTAATGATAATGAATAATGACAAAAACATATAACCCAATCGCTTTAAAACATATTTAAGCATATTGTATCCCCCTTTGAATCGAATTAAACATTCCCTTCACAATATTCAGAATATTTAATAACATTATACGTTTAGTTAAGATTTTAATCAATATTCTATTGCTTTACTTTATTAAAGAAATTAAAAATTAATTAATTTTAAACTTCTAATTAAATACTGTTGTTAACGAATTTATAGTAATTTTTATTCATTTTTTAGTTAACTTAAGTTACAATTAATTTAATTCTTTTTTAGGGGGCAACGACATGAAATATTTAAAACATCTCGTATTATTTTTACTTATTACACCTATAATTTCATTTATTTTATGGTTATTTTCAAACCATAATTGGATAAACTTTATTAATATTATATTCTATGTCTCTATCTTCTTAGCAATATTCTCTTTTATCATTTTGGTTGTGCAGGAAGGCGTTTTAGATCCTACAAGCTTTGGTTTTAGAAGATTAAAATATCAATTGATGAGAAAGAAACATAGAAGCTCGCTTGAAGATGATACGTTTTTTAAGCCTACTAAACCTAAAAAAGATATTTATATTGTTTCATCTTGGGTGAAAATTGCTTTTCTTTGTAATCTCATTTATGTCATTATCTCTATTTTAATATCATTTGCTATATAAAAAGGCTGGATTAGTAATTGTATTTAATAACAATAACTAATCCAGCCTTTTTTTCTGTTGATTATCAATATTGGGATTACAAAAAAGTGCATAATAAAGTAGGATAAAGCCCAACAAAACAATGACTGCCACGTAGATAGACATCATCCACGGTAATATAAATGCGCCAATAATAAGTCCTAGACGTGCTAAAATATTTCCGCCGTAAAATGAAACCATTGCAAATGTACTATACGTACTTCGTTTATCTTCAGGAATCATCAAGAAGCGTTGTGCATTTTGTATAGGTGAATATATTAATTCCCCTAAAGTAGCCAAAATTGAAAATAAGCATAAAATCCAAAACGATGTTGCAGACGTCAATACACTGTATCCTAATGTATACAAGACAATCCCAATCATAAATGCAATTCTAGTCGAAGTCGCTGCGACAATTCTGTTTACAGTAAATGTTAAAGTGGCGACAACTACTGTATTAATAATCATAATGACCGTAAACATTCTGACACCATCTATATAAAAACCTAAAATCGATAATGGTTCAAAAGCATCTTTCAACCTTACCACGACATAAGAATTTAAACTTAATTCAGCCATGATGACCATCATATAGCCCAAATTTAGCATCATATAATATTTATCTTTAACTACATCTCGATAGCTTTCAAAAAAATGTTTAAATTTAGTCGTAACGTCGCCCTTTTTACTAATAACTTGTTTAACATCATAATACTTCTCAAATAAGTACCAACTTACTAACATAGCGACAAAGAAAAGAATAAATAATAAATGTTTATGCCCCAAATATAATAATGCACCTAACGCCATACCGATGGCTGTACCGATATTAAACATCCAATAATTGAGTTGATATACATATGCCCTAACATCTTCATATATAGCATCCATAATAGCCGCTTCAAATATGGGTTCACTTGCAGCAAATAATAATTGAAAAACAAAAATAGCAATACAAAATATAACTAAACCAGTACCGTCCATAGTAACCGTAATACTTAGAATAATTAGGCAAATTGCATATAAAAAGTGAATATAATTCACCGTTTTCTTCCTATTATAATTATCACCTAAATATCCACCTAAAAAAGACACTATAAAACTCACTATAATATTTATAATTAAAAATGTCCCTGCAAAAACTGCGTTCACCTTGCTCGTTAAATAAAGTGCTATAAAAGGCATGATGGCTTGACTTGCTATAATCAAGATAAAATCTGCAATCATTCGTGTTTTCAAAGTTGTTGACAAAGTTGAAAAGCGTTTCATCTTGACTGCCTCCTTTTGAAGTAAATATAAAGCACATTATACACTAGGTGCACACTATAAATATACAATATATCAAATTTAATTATGTATTTTACTATTAAAATATATATTATTTAAAAATTAAAACTATCTTCAATAGATATCATCGCTTATTCATATCACTCCGTATCTGTTAAATAATTTCAGCCAAAATAAATAAGGCTGGACAAATGAATTGTCTCAGCCTTTTATCATTACATATGATTTAGTCGTTAAATTTTTTCAAAACAAGGACGGCATTATGGCCACCAAATCCTAAACTATTACTCATAGCGTAAGTAATATCTAAATCTTCAGCTTTATTTGGAACAATGTCTAAATCACACTCTGGGTCTGGGGATTCAGCATGGATGGTTGGCGCGATGCGGCCATCTCTAATAGATAAAGCAGAGAAAATGGCCTCTAAACCACCTGTTGCACCTAATAAGTGACCAGTCATAGATTTTGTAGAGCTAATTTTTAAATTTTTAGCTGCTTCACCAAATGTATTTTTAATCGCTTGTATTTCAGTCAAATCGCCAACTGGCGTACTCGTACCATGAGCATTTAAATATTGAATATCTTGGGGCTCAATGCCTGCATCATCAATCGCTGCTTGCATCGCACGTGAGCCGCCTTCGCCTTCAGGTGCTGGAGCTGTAATATGATAAGCATCACCTGTTGAACCATAACCAACTACTTCAGCATAAATTTCTGCACCACGTGCTTTGGCTGACTCTAAAGATTCAAGTACAACAATACCTGCGCCTTCTCCCATTACAAAGCCATCGCGGCCTTCTTGGAATGGTCGACAAGCTGTTTCTTTATCTTCATTCGTTGTTAAAGCACGGCTTGCGCTAAAGCCTGCGATTGCCATATGTGTAATTGGCGCTTCAGTACCACCTGTAACCATAGCATCGGCATCACCGCGTTGGATAATCTTGAAAGCTTCTCCAATTGAGTTTGTACCTGTAGCACATGCTGTAACCGTAGCACCATTCGGCCCTTTTGCACCTAAATCAATAGATACTTGGCCTGTAGCCATATCAGGAATTAACATCGGAACAAAGAAAGGACTGACACGTCTAGGGCCACGCTCTAGCAATTGGCTATGTGATAATTCAAATGTTTCCATGCCACCGATACCTGAGCCAATCCAAACACCAATTCTATTAGCTGTATCTTCATTAATATTTAGTTTTGCATCCTTAACCGCTTCTCTTGCAGCGACTACTGCATACTGTGTGAATCGATCCATACGACGCGCTTCTTTTTTATCTATATGATCTTCAATATCAAAGTCTTTTAATTCACCAGCTAAATGAACTTTATATGCTGATGTATCTATACGTGTTATTTCATCTATACCACTAACACCATTTAGTGCATTTTTCCATGAAGTTTTTGCATCATTACCGATTGGTGATAAAACACCCATACCAGTAATGACGACACGATGTTCCTTACTCATATATTATCCTCCTATTTTCCCCATCTTATTGTTACAGCACCCCAAGTAAGACCGCCACCGAATCCTACTAGTACTAAAACATCATCATCTTTAATTTTACCATTTTCTAATTCTTGTGCGATACTTAATGGAATTGAAGCTGCAGAAGTATTACCAAATTTATCCACTGAGACGCTCATTTTTTCTTTAGGTATACCTAATCGTTCTCTTGCAGATTCCATAATTCTAATATTCGCTTGATGAGGCACAAACATATCGATATCGTTTGGTTCTAAATTTGCTTTTGCAACTGCATTATTAGAGGCTTCACCCATGATTCTAACAGCAAATTTAAACACTTCTCGTCCATTCATAAATATCTTACCATTTTCTGGATTTAAATATAAATATTCGCCTCCAGAACCGTCTGATCCAAGTTCATAACTTAAAATACCTCGGCCTTCAGACACTTCGCCGATAACGACTGCACCAGCACCATCACCAAATAAAATAGCGGTTGAACGGTCTGTGTAATCTGTGATTTTAGATAATTTATCTGCACCTACAACTAAAATATTTTTATAATCGCCTGATTGTACGAATTGTTTAGCGTTAATCATTGCATACATGAAACCACTACATGCAGCTAACTGATCCATAGAAGCAACCTTTCCGATACCAAGTCTGTCTTGTAATATGTTAGCCACAGTTGGAAATGGAAAATCTCCTGTAGATGTTGCAACAATAATCATATCTATGTCCGTTGGTTCAATACCAGCATCATTAATAGCTTTAACACTTGCTTGATAAGCTAAATCAGACGTCTCTTCATCTTCATCAGCCCATCTTCTTTCTTTAATACCTGTCATTTTCGAAATCCATTCATCTGAAGTTTCTAAAAACGATTCAAAATAGGCATTCTCTACTACTTTTTCAGGCGCATATGCGCCGAAACCTTTAATACCCACGTTCATGGTTGTACACCTTCTTAATAATTTTTTAATACCAGGTATTAATTTAACATAATACATAATTCCAATACAAGAACTTCACCTAGTATACTCATTAAAATCACATTTATTATTATAATTTATAGTGAAAATTAGTACAATTAAAATCTACACTTTATAACTTACTACTATACAAATATCACATTCTTATTTATAATAAATGTATATATATATTAAATTGGAGGCATTACATAATGAAATACCTCGCAGTGTTATTTTGGTCTATTGTCTTATTACAAATGGTAAATTTCGTGCTTAACAGTCTTTCAGGTGGGGGCGCACTTAATTTGATTACCCCTATTATTGGTGCTATTGTATTTACAATCATTGTCGTATTATTTGACTTGATTATTAAACCTTCAAAGCATGAAACGAAAGAACAACACTAATTATTTATCGCATACACATTTTTAAGAAGCGTTCGAAACGAAAATATCTCGAACGAATTTAAAAAGGCAATCTCTAAGTTTTCAATTTAGAGATTGCCTTTTTGCTATAGAAAATTTCTAAGATTTTAAATGTACTAACTTTTTAATTAATCCAACATTAATATAATAGTAGCCCATAAATGAATTTCTCCAAATCATTTATGGGCATATTTTAATAGCGATGATGCGCAAACACTATTTTCTATTTATTTCTTCTTATATCATTTCTGGTTTAATTTCTTCAAATGTTAAACCATCATCAGATAAATCTATTTTTATTAACGTACCTTCCGGTAGATTTTCTCTAATCATTTTGCGTGCAAGTGGTGTTTCAATTTGTCTTTGAACAAATCTTTTAAGTGGTCTTGCACCAAATTGTGGTTCATATGCTTCTTCACCTAACCAAGTCTTAGCTTTGTCAGAAACTTCAATTGAAATACGTTGTTCCATCAGTCTAATGTTTAATTGTGTTAAAATTTTATCAACAATTAAACTCATATCATTTACAGATAATGGTTTAAATAATACGATATCATCCATACGATTAATGATTTCAGGTTTGAAGTATTGATTTAAACTATTCATAACTGCTTTTTCTGTTGATTCAGTTATTACACCTGTATCTTTTACATTTTCTAATAAAATTTGTGAACCTATATTACTCGTCATGATAATTATTGTATTTTTAAAGTCTACTTCTCGACCTTGTGAATCAGTTAAACGACCTTCTTCTAATATTTGAAGCAACACATTGAACACATCTGAATGTGCTTTTTCTATTTCGTCTAACAGTATGACTGAATAAGGATTACGTCGTACTGATTCAGTCAGTTGACCGCCTTCTTCATGTCCAACATAACCTGGAGGCGCACCTATTAAACGTGAGACAGAATGTTTTTCCATATATTCACTCATATCAATACGAATCATATGTTTTTCTGAATCAAATAAAGTTGATGCTAAAGATTTCGCTAATTCTGTTTTACCCACACCAGTTGGGCCTAGGAATAAGAAGCTGCCAATGGGTCTGTTAGGATCTTTAATTCCAGCACGTGCTCTGACAACTGCGTCTGCAACCAAATCTACAGCCTTATCTTGTCCCACAACACGTTCATGAAGTATATCAGATAAGTTCAAGAGTTTTTCTCTTTCAGTTTCAACTAATTTTGATACTGGAATGCCTGTCCAAGAACTAACAATATCACCAATTTCTTCATCGGTAACAATTTCACGAATGATGCGGTCATTGTCTTCATTTTGTTCATTTTGGAAAGCATCTTCTAGTTCACGTAATTCTTTTTCTAATTGTGGAATTTTACCGTGCTGTAATTCCGCTGCTTTTTCTAAATTGTAGTTGTTTTCAGCATCTTCTAAAGCTTTTCGATTTTCATCTAATTCTGAACGTTTCTCTTGCAACTTAGCTATTTTTTCTTTTTCTTCTTCAACACGTGATTGAATAGAACTTTGTTTTTCTTTTTCGTTTGCTAATTCTTCTTGTAGCTCTTGTAAACGCTGTTTACTAGCATTATCAGATTCATTTTTCAATGCCGACTCTTCAATTTCCAGCTGCATAACACGACGATTCACTTGATCTAATTCTGTTGGATTTGAGCCCATTTCAGTACGTATCGTCGCACATGCTTGGTCTACTAAATCTATTGCCTTATCCGGTAAGAATCGATCTGTAATATACCGATCTGATAATTCAGCTGCTGCTACTAATGCTTTATCTTGTATACGAACACCGTGATATACTTCGTAACGTTCTTTCAAACCACGTAAGATAGAAATTGTATCTTCTACATTAGGCTCAGAAACATTTACTTTTTGGAAACGACGCTCTAAAGCTGAGTCTTTTTCAATATATTCTCTATATTCATTTAATGTAGTCGCACCAATACAATGTAGTTCACCACGAGCTAACATCGGTTTAAGCATATTACCTGCATCCATAGCCCCTTCAGTTTTACCAGCACCTACAAGCATATGAATTTCATCAATAAACAAAATAATTCTGCCGTCAGAGTCTTTGACTTCTTTAAGTACTGCTTTCAATCTTTCTTCGAATTCTCCTCGATATTTAGCTCCAGCCACAAGTGCACTTAAATCAAGTTCAAAAATTGTTTTATCTAACAATGATTCTGGCACATCTTTACGAACGATACGTTGCGCTAACCCTTCGACGATTGCTGTTTTACCTACACCTGGTTCACCAATCAAAACAGGATTATTTTTAGTTTTTCTACTTAATATACGGATTGAATTACGAATTTCTTCGTCTCGACCAATGACAGGGTCCATATTTCCTTGACGTACTTCTTCAACTAAGTCACGACCGTATTTTTCTAAAGCTTCATAATTTGCTTCTGGATTTTGTGATGTCACGTGATTGCCTCCTCTAACTTTTTTAATAATTTCTTCAATAACTTCTTTTTTATTTGCTACAAATTGTTTAGTCGTATCATCTATATCAATAGCAGCTAATACGATGTGTTCCATAGATATATATTCATCTTCATATTTTTTCATATAAGATTCAGCTTTATTTAATAAATTGTTAGCATTTTGGCTTATATATTGGCCATATTGGACATTATCTCCTTGAACGGATGGATATTTTTTAAGCTTTTCTTTATATGATTGATCTAATTTATCAGTGTCTATATGTGCTCTATCAAAAATACTTTTAAATAAACTTTCACTTTCTGTTAATGCCGCTGATAATACAGCTTCAATTTCAATATTTTGATTTTCATTTATTTTAGCCAGTTCAATAGCATTTTGTAATGTACTTTGGACTGCATAGGTCATTTGATTGATATCCAAATTGATTCACCTCACCATTTAATGATTGATCAATAAAGTAAGTTTGACTTTGACTTTCTTTGACCTTATTTATATTATATTACGCTACTCGGCAATAATCAACAATAAAGGGTTGGTTTTTCAATTATTTTTTATAAGTTTTGAACGCTTACTATATCATAACTTTTACCAGATACATATATGTTAAAACATCTAGATAAATAATATAAAGCTATTAAATTCTATAGCAATATTTATATTTTCAACAATAGGACATTCCTCATTACTTTAAAGCTATGTTAGCATTATTGTAAATATACAAGATTGGAGGTTATCTATATGAAAGATGTAATCAAAAAGCCAACGCCGCCGTTTAATAAACAGACAGCTTTAGAAAAAGTTAAATTGGCGGAAGATGCATGGAATACTAGAGATCCTGAAAAAGTATGTCTCGCTTATACACTTGATTCACAATGGAGAAATCGTAATGAGTTTTTTGAAGGTCGAGAAGCAATCAAATCTTTTTTATATAGAAAATGGAATAAAGAACTTCATTACAAATTGATGAAAGAATTATGGTGTTACACCGATAACCGTATTTCAGTTAGATTTGAGTATGAATGGTATGATGCTTCAACAACTCAATGGATGCGTACCCATGGTAATGAACATTGGGAATTTAATAGCCATGGACTCATGACTAGAAGGGATATGAGCGCAAACGATTACCCAATCAAGAAACAAGATAGAAAATATTAATATCATCTATGCTAATTCATCAATGGTAAATATATGCCATTTAAAGTACATCTTCAAATGACAGTTTTCTTTATAGATGTTCAAAAGCAAAGTAAACGCCAATTTTAACAAAAATTGGCGTTTACTTGTTAGTTAAGCTTCATTGATTTCATATTTCTCTAAGTTTTTAATTTATTTTGCATTGCTAGCTATATGTTTTAAAATTTCATCCGTCAATGCCTCTACACCTTTTGGTTCTAAATGAATACCATCTGGTGCAAAGTATTCTGTATGATTTTCAGAGCGTTTGTACCAATCAACAAGCGTTACATTCTTGTGTGTGTTTGCAGCATCTGTCATCAATTTATTCACATGGCCTTCATAACTTCTCGGAACTCTCGTATTCACTAAATAAATTTGAGCATTCCCGAATTTATTGATTAACGTATCTAATTGTTCTTTACTAAAATCTCCATTTGTACCAAGCTCTAGTACAATTTTATCTGATTTTTTATTAAACGAATGATAATGTTTTTCTACAAGTGGAGCGACATCGTAAAGATTACGACCAACCTCACCATCAATTTGTGCATTGGGCACCCTTTTTTTAAAATTCTCACCAATATCAACCATCACTGAGTCACCAATGAGCAGTGGTTTAATATTTGTAAAAACTTCTGATTTGGAGGTTTTTTTAGCATTTGATTTACCAAAAAAGTTTACATCATCAATTGGTATAGGCCTCACTATTTGTTTATCAAATTCATTAGTCTTAAACGTAGTTTTTTTATCTGAAACCATATCTTTCCCTAATTTATCAAAGCTACCAGCTAAAACAAATAAACTTGGAATCATAAAAATTAATAAAATAGCTGTTCTCACTAATGGTATTTTTTTGTTTAATTTTATAGAAAGTGCTTTGAAACCTTTTTTTCTAAAAGGCGTTTCAATATAACGATACGATAATTCTGCTAAAATAATTGTCAATATGATATCTAATAAGTACACATAACTCGGTAATTGTCCATCAACATAATATGAATGTACAAAACTAATCACTGGAAAATGCCATAAATATAAGCTATAGGACCTTTTACCTATCATAACAAAAATAGGATTTCCTATGACTTTAGCAAAGTAACCTGATGGATGAACAACACTCATTATGACAAATAATGTCATTACAGATATTAAATAAAAACCACCATTATAAATCCAATCGCTATTATCATTAACTTTATAAAAAAGTAAAAGCAAGATGAAAATACCAAAAACACCAATACCATCTATGATATGCGTTAATGTCTTTTTCGGATGTTTTTTCAACTTGAACGGAGGCCATAAAAACGCTAATATGACGCCTAATAACATAGTTTGAAGTCTTGTATCTGTACCAAAATAAACTCGAGAATGAGACATATGTGGTTGTGAAATGCTTATCATCACTAGTAAAGAAATTAACGAAATAATCCAAAATATCAAAACAACATTACGATATTTTTTAAAAGCTAATAAAAGGAATATAAAAAGAATTGGAAAAACTATGTAAAATTGCTCTTCAATTGCTAAAGACCACAAATGTTTTAATGGCATGAAAGCAAATTGTTCAAAATAATTGACATCTGTAGCGATGTACCACCAATTTGAAAAGTAAAAAATTGCTGCTATTGCATCTTTTTTAATATTAATAATTTCGTCTGGTTTTAATACCAGTGTTACCACAATGACAACAAATACTAAAGTTAATACTGCAGGTATCAATCTTTTAAATCGTCGTATCCAAAAGTTTTTTAAATTAATTATCCCTGTTTCTTCATATTCATTTAACAGTAAACTAGTAATTAAATATCCCGAAATAACAAAAAATGTATCAACACCTAAAAATCCACCGGTTAACCATTGCTTATTTAGATGGTAAATAATAATACCAATCACTGCAATTGCCCTTAAACCATCTAAACCTGGCATGTATCGCGTGCTACGTTTCACACGACAATTTTCAAGATTATTGTTCATTTTCCCACAAACTTTCCTAAAATTACATAAACATCTATTTTATTCACCTAGCCATTGTAATACTAATGTAATACAACTGCAATTATTTTAATGAATTGAGCGATAGAAATAAATAATTTTAAAATAGCCTGACACAAAGTGGGTATATGTTGTTTAAATAAAAAAACTAGCTTAAGTTAGCAATACGTATCTCATCGCATTGTTACTTAAACTAGTTCTCTAATCTATATATTAACCTATGCCTAGCGCTATTTTTGCATAGCGTGACATCATTTCTTTACTCCATGGTGGACTCCAAACAATATTTACTTCTGTATCTGAAATCTCTGGAATTTCTGCTAAGACCATTTTTACTTGGTTCATAATTTGCGGTCCAAGCGGACAACCCATAGAAGTTAACGTCATTTCCACTGTACATAAACCTTCATCATCAACATCTACGTTATATACTAAACCTAAGTTTACAATATCGATTCCTAACTCAGGGTCTATGACCATCTCTAAAGCATTTAGTATGCTATCTTTTAATCCTTCGTCCATACTTTTCACCTCTTCGTATTTAATCATACTAACAATATATCAAATATCTTACAAAACGCCAATAAAATGCTATGATGTTCATACATCATTTATTAAATTCAAAGGAGATTTACATGAGTTCTTATTTAATTTGTTTAGACTTAGACGGAACACTATTAAACGATGACAAGAAAATTACACCTTATACAAAAAAGGTTTTAACTACATTGCAAAAGCAAGGACACAAACTAATGATAGCAACAGGCAGACCATACAGAGCCAGTCAAATTTATTACCATGAACTAAATATGGATACTCCTGTAGTTAACTTTAATGGTGCATTCGTTCACCATCCAAAAGATGATCATTTCCAAAATAAACATGAAGTACTGGATTTAGACTTATCACATGAGATCATTCAATCACTGAACAACTTTGGTGTCTCCAACATTATTGCTGAAGTAAAAGATTATGTTTTTTTAAATAATTTTGACCAAAAATTATTCGACGGTTTTTCAATGGGAAATCCTAAAATTGAAACTGGTGACTTACTTTACTCCTTAAATGAATCGCCTACTTCCATTTTAGTTGAAGCTGAAGAATTTATGATTCCTAGAATCAAACAAATGCTAACCCGTTTCTATGCAGAAAATATTGAACACCGAAGATGGGGCTCACCTTTCCCAGTAATCGAAATCGTAAAACAAGGAATTAGTAAAGCTAGAGGCATAGATTATGTGAAAACTTTTTTAGATGTAGACAGAAACCATATTATTGCATTCGGCGATGAAGATAATGACTTAGAAATGATAAAATATGCCAAACATGGTATTGCTATGGGAAATGGTTTAGATGAACTAAAACATGTAGCCAATCATGTGACTTATTCAAATAATGAAGATGGCATTGGTCGCTATTTAAACGATTTCTTTCATTTAAATATATCGTATGAAACAGTAGTAGAATCACATATTTAAACACTAAATTTATAGGGGGCAATATACTATGAATAAAATTGTAGTGGTGGGTGCTGTTGCTGGAGGTGCAACCGTTGCTAGCCAAATCAGAAGACTAGACCATGAGAGTGAAATAACTGTTTTTGAAAAAGATAGAGATATGAGTTTTGCTAACTGTGCACTACCTTATTATTTAGGAAATGTCGTAGATTCAAGAGACAAAGTATTAGAAGCTACACCCGAGTCTTTCTATGATTCTAAAAAAATTGTTGTTAAACCTTATCACGAGGTAACTGCAATTAATGACAAAGCGCAAACAATTACTGTTTATAATAAACGTGACAATACAACGTTTGAAGAAGATTATGACACTTTAATTTTAAGTCCAGGGTGCAGTGCGAATACTTTAAACTTAAACAGTGATATCAGTTTTACATTAAGAAATATGGAAGATACTGATGCCATTGAAAAATTTATAGAACACCAAAACGTTAAAACTGCCCTTGTCGTTGGTGCAGGATATATAGGTTTAGAAATATTAGACAATTTACACCATAGAGGTATCGAAAGCACATTGATACACCGTTCAACTCATGTGAACAAGTTAATGGATAGCGATATGAATCAACCCATTTTTGATGAAATGGAAGCGAGAGATATCAATTATCGTTTAAATGAAGAAATTCAATCAGTGGATGGTAATACAGTTCATTTCAAATCTGGTAAAGTTGAAAACTATGATTTGATTATTGAAGGGGTTGGAGTAAAACCTAATTCCGAATTTATTCAATCATCAAATGTAAGTTTAGACAGTAAGGGTTATATTCCAGTAAACGATCAGTTCCAAACTAACATTGAAAACATTTATGCTTTAGGTGATATTATTACTTCACATTATCGTCATGTGGACTTAAATGCACACGTACCATTAGCATGGGGTGCTCATAGAGCAGCGAGTATTATAGCAGAACAACTAGCTGGTAATGCATCTATACACTTTAAAGGTTACTTGGGTGCAAATATTGTAAAATTCTTTGATTATACGTTTGCCAGCGTTGGCGTAACACCACAAGAATTAGATAACTTTGATTACGAAATGGTAGAAGCTAACCAAGGAGAACACGCGGGCTATTACCCAGGAAATACTAAGTTACATTTACGTGTTTATTTCGATAAATCAAGCAGACGCATTATTCGAGCTGCCGCAGTAGGAAAAAATGGTGCAGATAAACGTATAGATGTTTTATCTATGGCAATGTTGCATAAGTTGACAATAGATGAACTTACTGAGTTCGAAGTTTCCTATGCCCCGCCTTATAGTCGACCAAAAGATATCATCAATATGATTGGTTATAAAGCGCGCAACAAATAATTTCAGCTAATTTAATACGTGAAAATAAAAAGCGGAGACAGCTTAATGTCTCCGCTTTTTATATTACATACCAAACATTTGTGTGATTGGGCCTTGCGGTAAAATAACCCCAATAATGATAGTGATTATAATAACTGCAATTGTGCTCCACATCATACCATGACTTGCTTGTCCTTTTTTTCGTTTTGTAACTGTAACTTCCATTAATGCTACGACAGCCACACCACAAATCATTTTCAATGTTAATAACATGTGCCCGCCTGAATTTCCATCACCAAATGCTTGAATCCAAATCCAGAATCCTGAAATTAAGACTAAAACCATGAATAACCTTAATAACATATGAATTGGTTTAAAATAAGGTGTCGCACCTTGCTTTTCTGAGAAATTAAAATAAGCAGCGAAAAACAAGATAATTAGCAATACCCAACTTGCAATATGCATATGTAACATATTTAATACCCCCACACTATTTTTACTTTATAAAAATATCAATACATTGTTACTTTTAATTATAAAATTAAAAGCGTACTTTTTTAATCATACTGAAAAAGTAAATATTTTTCAAAAAAAGTTCTGCACTTCACATT
The DNA here is from genome assembly GCF_041008415.1 of Staphylococcus cohnii species complex 1663. Taxonomy (NCBI): domain Bacteria; kingdom Bacillati; phylum Bacillota; class Bacilli; order Caryophanales; family Staphylococcaceae; genus Staphylococcus; species Staphylococcus cohnii species complex 1663. Next base: position 71 of record NZ_JBFDVL010000010.1, on the reverse strand, counting down.
TTATCTTCATTTTCAATTTATAGCAACATCATTACTTTGTATCAAAAAAATTAGGCTAACTTATTATAATT